>NZ_JAQIBU010000058.1 GCF_027858935.1 Oleiagrimonas sp.
CGGCGGCTCGAGGGCCTGAAACTGGTCGCCTACAAGGTGCCGCGCGGCACGGTGGCGTCCTACTTCCCCGAGTGCAATGTCCTGGTTCCGATTGGCCTGCACGACAGGATCTCCAAGACGCCCGCATCGAAGTCCGTACCGGTGCGGGTCGAAAGGCAAGCCTGACCGCCCTGCAGCGACCCGCAAGTGACCACCGGTTCCTTGCGGGTCCACGCCCCAGCCGCCGCACCTGCAGCCAGGGCCTTGCTGCGAGGCGTCCCCTCACGAACGAACCGCGGTGACCTCGATCTCCACCCGCATGCCGGTACAGATCATGCCGCAGGAAACAGGCCCCGCATGCGTATTTGCCGTACGCTGGGGACCCGCGGTATCCGAGGCCGGTCCCATGCAACGAACGTTCAAGGCTGCTTTCTGCCTGCTCCTCGTCGTTACCCTGTTGGCGCTTGGCGGCTGCCTTGCTGCGGGTGGCGACGTGACCCGGCCGATTCCTACAACCTTCCATGCGGCGCCTCAGCCGGCGCGCAAACTGGTGGTGATGCTGCCCGGGCGCGGCGACAGCCTGGCCGATCTGGAAAAACGTCATGTAGCCCAGCTGATCCAGAAGCAATGGCCGGACGCGGACGTGATCCTGACCGGCCTGACCATGCCCTTCTACCTCCAGGGTCACGCGCCGCAACGTCTGCAACAAGAAGTGATCGCGCCTGCACTCGCGCGCAAACCGCGCCAACTGTGGCTGGCCGGCATTTCCCTGGGCGGCATGGGCGCCCTTCTGTACGACCTTGCCTACCCGGGCCAAGCCCACGGCCTGTTGTTGCTTTCCCCCTACCTGGGCGATGCCCCGATCCACGCTGAAATCCGCAAGGCCGGCGGGCTCAAGCACTGGAATCCGGGACCACCGCAGCCGCTCGGACCGAAGACGTTCCAGCGCGAGCTGTGGCGTCATGTCCAGCACATGGGGCAGGACCACGAACGCACGCAAACGACCTGGCTGGCCTATGGCGCCAGCGACCGGTTCCGCAAACCGGACACCTTGATGGCGTCGATACTTCCGACCGACCACGTGCTGATGCTGCCCGGATCCCACGACTGGCGCCTGTGGCGCTCGGCACTGCCGAAATTGTTGCAGACCGTGACCCGGCAAACGTCGCCTGCGCTCAGCGATGCAGGGACCAGAAGCTCAGTTCCCTGCGAAGGGTGTAGCCCATCCGTTCGTACAGTGCCTTGGCGCGCTCGTTGTCAAACCCCACATGCAGGAACGGCGTATAGCCACGCTCAAGATTGTCATTGGACAGCATCGCCACCAGACGTCGCGCGAGTCCCTGGCCACTGAAATCCGGATGGGTGCACACGGCGCTGATCTCCTGTGCGCTTTCGGTGCCCAGGCGCTCGCCGATCATCGCCGCCAGCCGGTCCTGCTGGTAGATGCCGAAATAACGCCCCAGCTCCATGGTGCGCTCGCGAAAGTAGTGCGGATACACCAGCGCGGTCAACGCCAGCATGTCCTCGCGGTGTTCATCCGCCAACTCGATCACTTCAGGCCCGTCCACGGGATCCAGGCGTCGTGTACAGACCATCTGCGCGAGCGGCTCGAAAGCCTTCAGCGTCCAGCCGTTCAATGCGTCCGGTGCTACGCCAAGAAGCAGCACGGTGCGGTCGGGTTCGACCAGGCGTTCGAGCGATTCCGTTACATCGGCGTCTCTGCTCGAGACACCGAGAAAGGGCGCAAACGCGTCGGGATAGCGTGCCGCCTCACCATCCATGATGGCAAGATCACGATGACGCGTCTGCAGGGAGGACCAGAAAGGGTTGTCGAGTTCAACGAGATTCATGGCGCACACCCTGGATGCATTGCAGATAGATTACCGCTTTGGAAAGCATGGTCCCATGCACGGACACAGGAACCGCCTGGACGCCCCATGCCCTGCCGGAACGCCTGCCTGTTGCATCGATCAATGCACGAAAGTGCATGCTTTTCCGACGTGATGCGCGGCTGCAGCAGCTGTATCGCAGGGATTTCGTGCTGGCTGTCGACCACGCCATGTGCGATCGGGATGCATCACTCAGACATCGAGACGACGCGAAAGATCCTGCATGCCCTTGGACTGCATGCAGGAGCACGGCCGGGGGCGTGCGTCCGCTTGCGGCATGGCAGCGCCCGCATGGGCAAGTAACCGTTGCAAGCGCTTTCCTGACCATTGTATTCGCGTATCCGACACGCAGACCGGAAGCATGCATCGTGCGATGTCGCAATGGTCGCCCTGGCCGGCATGGGCCAGGATCTTGATCGCGCAGTTCAATCCATGCGGGAACCACCGGCCGTGTTGCCCAGCCGCACTCAAGCCATCGGCAGCTTCAGCCCCTGCTCCTTGGCGCAGGCGATGGCGTCCTCGTAGCCGGCGTCGGCATGCCGCATGACACCGGTTGCCGGATCATTCCAAAGCACCCGGGCGATGCGCTGATCCGCGGCTTCGCTGCCGTCGCAGACGATCACCAGGCCAGCATGCTGGCTGTACCCCATGCCGACGCCGCCGCCATGATGGAAGCTGACCCATGTGGCGCCGCTGGCGGTATTCAGCAGGGCGTTGAGAATGGGCCAGTCGGACACCGCATCAGAGCCGTCGCGCATGGCCTCGGTCTCGCGGTTGGGACTGGCGACCGAGCCCGAGTCAAGGTGGTCGCGACCGATGGCAACGGGCGCTTTCAGTTCACCCTTGCGCACCATCTCGTTGAAGGCCAGACCCAGTTTGTCGCGCTGCCCGAGGCCGACCCAGCAGATGCGCGAGGGCAGGCCCTGGAAGGCGATGCGCTGTTCGGCCATGTCCAGCCAGTGGTGCAGGTGCTTGTCGTCCGGGATCAACTGCTTGACCTTGGCGTCGGTCTTGCGGATGTCCTCGGGGTCCCCCGAAAGCGCCACCCAGCGGAACGGTCCGATGCCGCGGCAGAACAGCGGGCGGACGTATGCCGGCACAAAACCGGGAAAGTCGAAGGCACGCTCGCAGCCGACATCGAAGGCCATCTGACGGATGTTGTTGCCATAGTCGAAGGTGGGGATGCCCTGGGCATGAAAGGCCAACATGGCGTCCACATGCTGCTTCATGGACTTTTTGGCGGCATCGCGCGTGGCTTCCGGATCGCTCTTGCGGCGCTTGAACCACTCCTCGACGGACCACCCCAGCGGCAGGTAGCCGTTGACCGGGTCATGGGCGCTGGTCTGGTCAGTCACCGCGTCCGGTTTCACGCCGCGCTTGACCAGCTCGGGCAGGATTTCGGCCGCGTTGCCCAGTAGCGCGATCGACTTGGCCTCACCTGCCTTCGTGTAGTTCTCGATGCGCGCCAACGCGTCGTCCAGGTTGTCGGCCTGCTCGTCGACGTAGCGCGTCTTCAAGCGGAAATCGATGCGGCTCTGCTGACACTCGATGTTCAGCGAACAGGCGCCAGCCAAGGAGGCCGCCAGCGGCTGCGCGCCACCCATGCCACCCAGTCCCGCGGTCAGGATCCACTTGCCCTTCAGGTGGCCGCCGTAGCTCTGGCGTCCCATCTCGACAAAAGTTTCATAGGTCCCCTGCACGATGCCCTGCGAGCCGATGTAGATCCACGAGCCGGCCGTCATCTGGCCGTACATCATCAGACCCTTCTTATCGAGCTCGTGGAAGTGCTCCCAATGGGCCCAGGCAGGCACCAGGTTGGAGTTGGCGATCAACACGCGCGGCGCGTCGACGTGGGTGCGAAACACGCCCACCGGCTTGCCCGACTGGACCAACAGCGTCTCGTCTTCATCGAGCTCGCGCAGGGACTTGAGGATCGCGTCGAAGCACTCCCAGTTGCGCGCGGCGCGGCCGATGCCGCCATACACCACCAACTCGGCCGGGTTCTCGGCCACTTCTGGATCGAGGTTGTGCTGGATCATCCGGTAAGCCGCCTCGATCTGCCAGTTCTTGCAGCTCAACGCGGTGCCGCGCGGTGGATGGATCTCGCGGCTGGTGTCAATGCGGGTAGGCGCGGTCATCAGGGCTCTCCGTGCGGATATGGATCACGGCGAGTATAGGTCATGCGTCCTGTGCGCCCGAAGGATCAGGAGCCGCTGCGTGCGCTTGCCGGATGTAATGGCTTCAGCTTGACCGCCCGCTGCTGTACCGGATGTGCCGCTGCGTCGTTGACGCGATTGCGCTGGTTGGCACGATAGGCGTCATATTGCGCCTGATCGGCCTGCTGCAGACCGGATTTGCTTGCCGTGTCCTTGAAGGCCTGTTGCACGGTGCGGCTGGTCTGCTGGCGCTGCTGTTCACGCAGCGCGCTGCCCTGCAGCTGGGCGCGAAGATGATGGTCCTGGACGCTCTGACGGGCCTGTGCATCCGATTGCGCCCAGGCGCTGGCCGAACACGCAGCGCTCAGTGCAAGCGCGCCCAGAATGGCTATCGTTCGAGCTCGATGTATACGCAGTTTCATGTGCATTGATGATACTCCACGCAGCAAGGACGTCCATTCCCGCAATGAAATGCCGCCTTCCATGCATTGCCTTTCTTGCTCTTCTTCCGGGCACTACGACCAGCGGTGCCAGACCGTCGCATCACCCATCTGACCAAAATAGGTACCGTTGCTGCTGGTCTCGATTGATGTCTTTCGCGCCGACTCCCTTGACCGCGGCCTGCCGACCCTGCTCGAAGACGACAACTTCGCCGCCATGGAGCCGATGCTGAAGCCTGCCCCCGGATGATCCGTGTCCGGGGATCAGCCCAGCTGATCGTCTGCAAGGTGGTACTTCGGATCCTCGAGCACATTGACCTCGATCATCTTGCGCGCCTTGTGCAGCAGTTCGGCACAATCCGGGCTGAGGTGGCGAAGATGCAGCTGCTTGCCCAGTTTCAGGTAGCGGTCGGCGAGCGCGTCGATGGCCTCGATCGCCGAGTGATCCATGACCTTTGCAGCCTTGAACTCGACGATCACGTCCGCCGGATCCTCACGCGGCGTGAACAGGTCGGTGAATCCCGTCACCGAGGCAAAGAACAGCGATCCCTGCAGCGCATAGATCTTGCTGCCCTGGGCATCGATCGAGGTGGTCACCGAGATCTGCTTGGCATGCTTCCAGGCAAAGACCAGGGCCGCGATGACCACGCCCACCAGCACTGCGATGGCCAGGTCGGAGAACACGGTCACCAGCGTCACCGCCACCACCACCAGCGCATCAGTCCGTGGGACCTTGCCGAACACCCGCACGCTGCCCCATTCAAAGGTCTTTTCCGCCACCACGAACATCACCCCGACCAGCGCCGCCAGCGGAATGCGCTCGATCAGGTCCGAGCCGAACAGGATGAAGCTGAGCAGCGCGATGCCGGCCACGATGCCGGACAGGCGACGCGTGGCGCCGGCGTTCACGTTGATCATGCTCTGGCCGATCATCGCGCAGCCGCCCATGCCGCTGAACAAACCGCTGAGCACGTTGGCTGCTCCCTGCGCCATGCACTCGCGGTTGGGCTGGCCGCGGGTCTCGGTCATCTCGTCGATCAGGTTCAGCGTCAGCAGCGATTCGGTCAGTCCGATCACGGACAGGATCAGCGCATACGGGAACACGATGCGCAGGGTCTGGAAATTCCAGGGCACGTCGGGGATGTGGAACGGTGGCAGCCCGCCCTTGATCGAGGCCAGGTCGCCCACCGTGCGCGTGGCGATGCCACCGAACTGCGTCAGCAGCGCCACCACGATGATCGCCGCCAGCGCCGAGGGCACCACGCGGGTCAGCTTGGGCAGCAGATAGATGATCGCCATGCTCAGCGCCACCAGCCCCAGCATCACCGCGAGCGGCATGCCGGTCAGCCAGTGCAGCGCGCCGTCCGCGCCTTTTTCCTTGAAGTGGCTCAGCTGGGCCATGAAGATCACGATCGCCAGTCCGTTGACGAAACCCAGCATCACCGGATGCGGCACCATGCGGATGAACTTGCCGAATTTCAGCGCGCCGAACACCAGTTGCAGCAGGCCCAGCAGCACCACGGTGGCAAACAGGTACTGCACACCATGCAGCGCGACCAGCGACACCATGACCACGGCCATGGAGCCAGTGGCTCCGGAGATCATCCCGGGGCGACCACCCAGGACCGCCGTGACCAGACACATCATGAAGGCGGCATACAGACCGGTCAGAGGATTGACGTGCGCCACCAGGGCGAAGGCCAGCGCCTCGGGTACCAGAGCCAGGGCTACGGTGAGCCCGGACAGGAGGTTGTTGCGGGTTTCTTGAAAAGACATGGACATGACGCGAACTCGAGCACGATTGCGCGCACGGCCAGTCGCCGCGCGCGTAACAAACACCAGGGAATCCGCCCGCACCAAAGCGGGCAAACGGCAAGGGGCACCGCTGCGGGTGCCGGATGTCGAAAAGCTTGCTTACACCGGAAGCATCCATCGATGCGGCGCCGGACAGCGCCGTCAAGCCCGTCATTGTGGCATGCAGGCTGCAGCGGCGACACCCCGGCCCGCCCCTTCGGCTACTGCGCGACGCCTGCGTGCAGCGGGGTGTTGCGCGAGGTCAGTCGCGAGGGAATCGCGATCAGGCGCAGCGCACCGAGCAGTCCCAGCGCCGTCAGCAATGCCGTGAACACGCTCACGCCCAGCCAGCCGTAGCGGCCCCAGAATACGCCCCCGGCGACGCCAGCCAGGCTGGAGCCCTTGGAGTAGGTGAACAGGTACAGCGAGGAAGCCTGTCCCTTGGCGTGGGTGGCGCGCCGGCCGACCCAGCTGGCCGCCATCGAGTGCCCGGCGAAAAAGCCGAACGTGACTACCGCCAGCCCAGCGATCACCAGCGCCAGCGGATGCGCCAGCATCAGCGCGATGCCCGCAAGGATCAGCACGAATGCGCTCCAGAAACACTTGCGACGGCCGATGCGGTTGGCCAGGTGGCCCATCCAGCT
>NZ_JAQIBU010000100.1 GCF_027858935.1 Oleiagrimonas sp.
TTCACGCGCGTGCCCGGGGCGATGTCCAGTCCGATGACCTGGCCCGTGCGCGCCGCGCGCAGCCGTGCCATGGTGATCGGAAGAACGCGGGCATAGGCCCTCAGTTGCGGCGTGAACAGACGTGACCGCACGCTGACGGTATCGGTTGAAGGCGTTGCGCTCCAGGCATATGCAGAGGCCAGCAACAGCAGCAATCCCGATGTCCTCAGGGTTGCGATGATGTTTGAGTGGCACAGCTTTGCCCGCATTGATGAAAGTGTACGCGCGTTTCTCAGTTTTGACTTAGCATGCGATTGAAAACACACGTTCGCCCATGCGGTCTGGCGTCGAGCCGAACTCCGGAGTTTGCGGCACAAAAAAGGGCGACCCTCGTTGGTCGCCCCGGTCAAGCCTGTTGCCCGTTTGCCCGGTCAGTTTGTCGCGTAGAACGCATGGTCACCGATGGTGCGCAGGGGCGCATGCGTGGCCCATTTGGGCGAGATGCTGGTGGTGGCGAAATGATAGGCACCGGGCACCACCATCACGCGGTCGCGTTTGGGCAGCTTCCAGATGGCCATGCTTTCACCGGCGATCTTCCAGGCTTTGTTGAAGGCCGCAAGGTTGCTGATGTCGAAGCTCTTGGGCGTGGTCGACAGCGCGAACTGCAGCGGCGCGCGGACCACGTCGCATATGGTCTTGCCATAGCGACCGCGCTCATGTCGACGCATGGCGACTTCCGCGACGGCGAATTGGCCGATGGTGGGTTGGCTACGAGCTTCCAGGTACACCGTGGTCGCAAGACATGCCTGATCGGCCATGGGCCGGGGCATCAGCGAAGTCATCCAGAGCAGCCATGCAAGTTTCATCGTTGATTTTCCTCAGCATATCGCAGCGGGTGGTTCCGCATGCGCGCTTGAGCGACAGCCGTTTTTGCGGTCTGCCGGTCGTTACCGAAATTGCGGCACAAACACCGCAAAACGAACGCCACTTATGTGTAGCGCCGATCCGAATTTCTTGATTTGAAGTTGGGTTGCATCGCTGCGCGGCATGGATATGGGAGCGAATGGGTGGCTCCGCGCTGCGGTGTCCGCAAGAAGCGGACGTTTCATTCCGGCGTGGTTCGGTGCCGGGTCGCGCCAATCCGGATACTTCCGGTTTGTCGCGCACTGCAAAAGACCTGTTCCAAGTTCACCATCAGGTCAATCGATAACAGAAATTTAGCTAATGATCGGTTTCAAGTCAATCCACTGGCCGCCGGTGTTCAGGTGGGGTTAAAAACGCGTCGAGGCATGCCTGTCACGTCGGGAAGGTTCCGAGGACCTTCAGCGGTGAGTTTTCGGCTTCGTTGGACCAGGTTTCAATCACCCGCTCATGAGCGATGCCGAGCGCCTCATGCAAGTCACCGTGCCTTTCGATGCAATCGAGCACGACCAGGTTGCCCTCATCGTCCGATGACGGTGTCCAGGTGAGGCCGGGGGGTACTGCACTCGGCAACATGACATGACACAGCTGATACTTGTGTCTGCCGCGGTAGTGCATGCGCGCAACGATTTCCTGGCCTGGGAAACAGCCTTTGCTGAAACTGACGGCTCCCAGTCTGCGCAGGGAAAGGGCCGGTGGAAGCAGCGTGCCGTGCAGGGATTCGACCAGCCACGGATGGCCTGCCTGCATGGCTGCATGCCGCCACTGGCTGTTGGCGGCATGCGGCGATCCGATGCGGACGGCATACGAATCAAAGCCGAGCGTAAGGTCGTTTACATTGCCGTTCACGCTGAAGGCTTGGGCGTTGTCTGCATCCGCCAATGGCAGCGCAGGCAAGGTCGTTATCTCCACTCGGGAGCGGAAAACATAGCGAGCGAGGCCCTTGGCCACGCGGGAGGCATCGCCGCCGCGAAGCACGAGCAGCAGTTGGTCCGGGTTCAAGTACACCAGATGGAAGAGTGCGACAACTCGTCCTTTGGCATCCAGCCATGCACTCCATTGCCAGGTGCCGATCTGGAGTGCGTTCACGTCGCTGCTGAATTGCGCTTGTGCGAAAGCCAGCGCATCACTGCCTTGAAGGCGAACGATGGCGGCCTCGAGCGGTATCGGTTGAACGTATGTCATGATGATGGATGGACCTTGGATATGCCGTGCATTGCATGCCTGCCGGACGTTGTCCAGCTTGTGCTTGTTCAGGGCTGGTATTAGGATTTTACAGAGCTTTTCCAAGCCCATGACCGACACGAACCCCACGCATACCCAGAACCCGCCTTCCGAACCGACACCAGCGAATCCGCCCAGGGAGCGGAATCGTGAGGATCGCGAGGACGGCAAGCCGCGCCCTGACCCCGTGCGTTACGGCGACTGGGAAAAAAACGGCCGCTGCATCGATTTTTAATCGGTTCGCGCTTGTTCTGCGTACACACGGGTATTCGCGTCCACAGGGCGTTCCGCGACTCCATGTAAAGGATGGCCACGATGGCACAGACCGGGCGACCTCTTTCACCGCATATTGGCATCTACCGCTGGCAGGTGCAGATGGCGACATCGATTCTGCATCGCGCGACCGGCATTGCACTTTCCATCGGTACCCTACTGGTGCTTTGGGGGCTCATGGCCATGGCCTCCGGAGCAGGTGCCTGGATTCATTTTGAAGCCTTCATCACCAGCATTGTCGGGCTGATCCTGATGATCGGCTGGACCTGGGCGCTGATGTTTCATCTTTGCAACGGTATCCGGCATCTGCTGCAGGATACGGGCATGGGTTATGAAATCCCGCAGTTTGTGCGCTCAGGCTGGCTCGCGGTGATCGTGAGCCTGGCCCTGACCCTTGCGATATGGGCATGGCTGGCCATGGGAGGTGTGGCATGAGCAGGTTTCGCAACCCCGCGCGCCGCGCGATCGGCCTGGGCTCGGCCAAGTCCGGCGCACAGCACTGGTGGATGCAACGCATGACCGCGGTGGCCTTGATTGCGCTGTGCATCTGGTTCGTGGTCATGCTGCTGTCGATGCTGCATGCCGATTACGCATCTGCGCATGCAGTGCTGGCTCGGCCCTGGAATGCAGCCCTGATGATCGCCTTCACCAGCGCGATGTTCTGGCACGCGCAGCTGGGCCTCGCGGTGGTCATCGAGGATTACGTGCACACGCGCTGGCTTGAGTTCAGCCTGATCGTGCTGGTCAAGCTGTTTGCCGTCCTGTTTGCGATCGCCTGTGCGCTTGCGGTCCTGCGCATTGCGCTTGCTGGCTAAAGGAAGATTCATGGAAAGTTACAAGGTTCAGCAACACAAGTTCGATGTGGTGGTGGTCGGTGCCGGTGGCGCTGGCCTGCGTGCCACCTTCGGTCTGGCGCAGAAGGGTCTGAAAGCTGCGTGCGTCAGCAAGGTCTTTCCGACACGTTCGCACACGGTGGCCGCGCAGGGAGGCATCGCTGCCGCGCTCGGCAACATGGGCGAGGACGACTGGCGCTTCCACTTCTACGACACCATCAAGGGTGGCGACTGGCTCGGCGACCAGGATGCGATCGAGTACATGTGCAAGCACGCGCCGGAGGCCGTGATCGAGCTGGAGCACTATGGTGTGCCGTTTTCTCGCACCGACGAGGGCAAGATCTACCAGCGTCCGTTCGGTGGCATGACCACGCACTACGGCAAGGGCACAGCACAGCGCACCTGTGCCGCAGCCGACCGAACCGGTCACGCCATCCTGCATACGCTGTACCAGCAGTCGCTGGCCCATGATGCGACTTTTTTCATCGAATACTTCGCCACCGACCTGATCTTCGACGATGAGGGCGTATGCCGCGGCGTACTGGCGCTGGACCTCAACGAGGGTACGTTGCATGTTTTCCGCGGCCAGGCTGTGGTGCTGGCCACCGGCGGCTACGGTCGCGCCTACTTTTCCTGCACCTCGGCGCATACCTGCACCGGGGACGGCGGCGGCATGGTGCTGCGCGCCGGCCTGGCGCTACAGGATATGGAGTTCGTGCAGTTCCATCCCACCGGAATCTACGGTGCCGGCTGTCTGATCACCGAGGGCGTGCGCGGAGAGGGTGGTTATCTGACCAACTCCCAGGGCGAGCGCTTCATGGAGCGCTATGCACCCAGCGCCAAGGACCTGGCCTCGCGCGATGTGGTTTCGCGTGCCGAGACCATCGAGATCCGCGAGGGTCGGGGTGTCGGTGAGAACGCCGACCACACCTACCTGAACCTGATGCACCTGGGTTCCGACGTCATCAATGAACGATTGCCCGGTATCGCGGAGACCGCGCGCATCTTCGCGGGCGTCGATGTGGCCAAGGAACCCATCCCGGTGCTGCCGACGGTGCACTACAACATGGGCGGTATCCCGACCAACTATCACGGCGAGGTCGTGCAGAAGAAAGGCGACGATCCCGACGCCGTGGTGCCTGGACTTTTTGCCATCGGCGAGGCCGGTTGCCTTTCGGTGCATGGGGCCAACCGCCTGGGTTCGAACTCGTTGCTTGACCTGGTGGTGTTCGGCCGAGCCGTCGCGCACCGCTGCGCCGAGATCATCAAGCCAGGCGCAGCGCACAAGGACCTTCCGTCCAGCGTCCTGGACAAGGCGCTGCAACGATTCGACACATTGCGTCACGCCGATGGCGGAACGCCGACTGCCGATATCCGTATCCAGATGCAGAAGACCATGCAGTCCGATGCGGCGGTTTACCGAACCCAGGAAACATTGCAGGACGGCTGCGAAAAGATCGCCAAGGTGCACGCCTCGTTCGATGATGTACGTGTCAGTGACCGATCGATGGTCTGGAACTCCGACCTGGTCGAGACCCTGGAATTGTCCAATCTCCTCGATCAGGCGGTGGCTACCATGAACTCGGCCGAGCAGCGCAAGGAATCCCGTGGTGCTCATGCGCGCGAGGATTTTCCCGATCGTGACGACGGCGAGTGGATGAAACATACCCTGGTGTGGATCGATGACGCGGGCAAGTCGCGTTTCGATTACCGCCCTGTGCACATGAACACTCTTACCGACGATGTCGAGACCGTGCCGCCCAAGAAGCGTGTCTACTGATCCCGATACCCCATTCCCGATTCCCGGAATACGACATGGCAGAGTTCACGCTACCGAAAAACTCCAAAGTCCAGAAGGGCAAGCACTACGCCGCCAAGAGCGCGAAGAAGCCACGCACCTTCAAGATCTACCGCTGGAGTCCTGACGACGAAAACAATCCGCGCATGGACACCTATGAGATCGACCTGTCCAGCTGCGGGCCGATGGTTCTGGA
>NZ_JAQIBU010000215.1 GCF_027858935.1 Oleiagrimonas sp.
CACGACGTGGCGCTGGTTGAGATCGGCGGCACGGTGGGCGACATCGAGTCGCTGCCGTTCCTGGAGGCGATTCGCCAGTTGCGTATCGAGCATGGGCCCGAGAAGTGCCTGTTCATGCACCTGACCCTGGTGCCCTATATCAAGGCTGCCGGCGAGATCAAGACCAAGCCGACTCAGCATTCGGTCAAGGAACTGCGCTCGATCGGTATCCAGCCCGACATCCTGGTGTGCCGCTGCGAGCAGCCGCTGCCGGACGTCGAACGCCGAAAAATCGCCCTGTTCACGAACGTGCCGGAAAAAGCCGTGATCAGTGCCGTCGACCTGGACGTGATCTACAAGCTGCCGTTCTGGCTGCATCGCCAGGGCCTGGACGACATCGTGGTGCGTCAGCTGGGCCTGGACGCCAAGCCTGCTGACCTGTCCGAGTGGGAAGCCACGGTCGACGCGGTCGAGCATCCGCGCGACGAGGTCACTGTGGGCATCGTCGGCAAGTACGTCGAGCATAAGGACGCCTACAAGTCGCTTGGCGAGGCGCTGCGTCATGGCGGCATCAAACAGGCCACGGCCGTGCATCTGAAGTGGCTGGATTCGGAACAGATCGAATCGCAGGGCGCGGCGGCGGTGCTGGAGGGGCTGGACGCCATCCTGGTGCCCGGCGGGTTTGGCAAACGTGGCTTCGAGGGCAAGGTCCAAGCCGTGCGCCATGCGCGCGAAAACAAGATTCCGTACTTCGGCATCTGCTATGGCATGCATGCCGCAACAGTCGACTTTGCCCGCAACGTGGCAGGGCTGGAAGGCGCCAACTCCAGCGAGAACGACCGTCACGCCAAGGACCCGGTGATTGCACTGGTCACTGAATGGACCACTGCCAGCGGTGAGGTGGAAACCCGCAACGAGCAGTCTGACCTGGGCGGGACCATGCGCCTGGGGGCGCAGGAGTGCCGGCTCAAACCGGGGACCCTGGCGCACGAGCTTTACGACCGTGACGTGGTGCGCGAGCGCCATCGTCACCGTTACGAATTCAACAACCGCTATCGTCAGCGCTTCGTGGAACTTGGGTTGGTGATCTCCGGCAAGTCCATGGACGACCTGCTGGTCGAGATCATCGAACTGCCACGCCAGGTACATCCATGGTTCCTGGGATGCCAGGCGCATCCGGAATTCACCTCCACCCCGCGCGACGGCCACCCGCTGTTCATTGGCTTCGTGCGCGCCGCGCGCGAATACAAGGCGGTGCGCGAAGGCCAGTCGCTGGCCTCGGTGAAGGAGGCCTCGGCATGAAGCTGTGCGGTTTCGAGGTGGGTCTGGACCGCCCCCTGTTCCTGATCGCCGGTCCCTGTGTGGTCGAGTCCGAGCAATTGCAGATCGATACCGCCGGCACGCTCAAGGAGATCACGGAACGCCTGGGCATTCCGTTCATCTTCAAGTCCAGCTTCGACAAGGCCAACCGCTCCTCGGGTACCAGTTTCCGCGGCCTGGGCATGGAGGAAGGCCTGCGCGTGCTCGGTGAAGTGCGCCGCCAGGTCGGCGTGCCGGTGCTGACCGACGTGCACGAGTACACCCCGTTCGACGAGGTCGCAGAAGTGGTCGACGTACTGCAGACCCCGGCCTTCCTGTGCCGTCAGACCGACTTCATCCAGAAAGTGGCGGCTGTCGGCAAGCCGGTCAACATCAAGAAGGGACAGTTTCTTGCGCCCTGGGACATGAAGCATGTCGTGGCCAAGGCGCGCGATGCGGGCAACGACCAGATCATGGTCTGCGAGCGCGGCGTCAGCTTCGGCTACAACAACCTGGTCTCGGACATGCGCAGTCTCGCGGTGATGCGTGAGGCAGGTTGTCCAGTGATCTTCGATGCCACGCATTCGGTGCAGCTTCCTGGAGGGCAGGGCACGCGTTCCGGCGGACAGCGCGAGTTTGTCCCGGTGCTGGCGCGGGCGGCGATCGCGGCCGGCGTCTCGGGCCTGTTCGCCGAGACCCACCCGGACCCGGAAAAGGCCCTGAGCGACGGCCCCAATGCCTGGCCGCTCGGGCGCATGGAATCCTTGCTGGAGACGCTGATGGCGCTGGATGCCATCGTCAAGCAACATGGATTTCTGGAGCAGGAGATCACACCGGTCTAGGCCGGCGACGACGCCATACGGATGATACGGGGGGAGCCAAATACATGAACCAGACCATGTCGATCACGGACGCAACGCCGGATACCGGGACAAATCGATCCCACTCGGGACTGGGGATCGCGTCGTTTATCATGGGGGTCGTGACCCTCCTGGTATTTATCGCCGTAGTGGTCATTGCTACGGGCATGGCCATGGCGGCAGGTGGCCACCTCGACCCGAAGTCGGTCCAGGCTGTCATGCTGGGCTTGTCCATCGTCCTGGATGGTCTGCTCTCGATGATCGGCCTTGGCCTGGGCATCGCTTGCGCTGCACAGCATCGTCATCGAAGAATCCTCGGGATCATCGGACTGTGCATGAACGCGCTCGTGATCGTGCTGGTCCTCGTGTGCTTCATTATCGGTAACTTCAAAAATTGACGGAATGCCATGACCACTGAAATAACCCGCATCCATGCCCGCGAAATCCTTGATTCACGCGGCAACCCCACACTCGAAGCGGAAGTGACCCTGTCCGACGGCCACATGGGCCGTGCAGCGGTTCCGTCCGGCGCCTCCACGGGCAGTCGGGAGGCCGTAGAGCTTCGCGATGGCGACAAGTCCCGATACCTGGGCAAAGGCGTGCGCAACGCCGTCGGCCACGTCAACGGCACCATTGCTGACGCGCTGAAGGGGCACGATGCCGCCGACCAGTCCGGCCTGGACAAGACTCTGATTGCGCTGGACGGCACGCCCAACAAGGGCAAGCTGGGCGCCAATGCGCTGCTCGGCGTGTCGATGGCTGCCGCACATGCGGTCGCGTTGTCGCGAGGCCAGGCACTGTGGCAGTACCTTGCCGGCGATCGCGCGGTGCAGCTGCCGGTGCCGATGATGAATATCGTCAACGGTGGCGCGCATGCCGACAACAACGTCGACGTGCAGGAGTTCATGGTCATGCCGGCCGGCATCTCCAGCTTCAGCGAATCGCTGCGCGCGGGTGCCGAGATCTTCCATGCGCTGAAGAGCGTGCTCAAGGGTCGGGGCCTGCATACCACCGTGGGTGACGAGGGCGGCTTCGCGCCGGACCTGCGTTCCAACGAGGAAGCCATCGAGACCATCCTCGAAGCCGTGATCAAGGCCGGTTATCGCACTGGCGAGGATGTCTGGATCGCCCTGGACATGGCCAGCTCGGAGTTCTACAAGGACGGCATGTACGACATGGTCGGCGAAGGCTCCAAGTTCGATTCGTCGTCCTTCGTCGACCTGATCGACGGCTGGTGCGCGAAGTACCCGATCATCAGCGTCGAGGACGGCATGGCCGAGGACGACGCCGATGGCTGGAAGCTCCTCACCGAGCGTCTGGGCAAGACCGTGCAGCTGGTCGGCGACGACAACTTTGTCACCAACCCGGCGATCTTCCGCAAGGGTATCGACGCCGGCATCGCCAATGCGATCCTGATCAAGGTCAACCAGATCGGCACGTTGACGGAGACCCTCGAGACGGTGGCCATGGCCGACGCGGCCCACTACGCCGCGGTGATCTCGCACCGTTCCGGCGAGACCGAGGACACCACCATCGCCGATATCGCCGTGGCCACCAGCGCCACCCAGATCAAGACCGGCTCGCTCAGCCGCAGCGATCGCATCGCCAAGTACAACCAGTTGCTGCGCATCGAGGAGCAATTGGGCACCGGCGCACGCTACGCCGGGCGCAACGCGTTCCCCAACCTTTCGGCTCTGCCGGGCTGATACGGCAGGGAGGCTCGCGGCCATGCTGCGCTGGATCGGACTGCTGCTGATCGTCATGCTGCTGGTGCTGCAGTGGGACCTGTGGATCGGTTCGGACGGTATGCGGCAAGTGCATGCCTTGCGCGCCACGGTAAAAGCCCAAAAGGTCCAGAACCACAAGCTCAAGCGCCGCAACGAGGCGCTTGAGGCCGACGTCAAGGACCTCAAGCACAACGGTCAGGCGGTCGAGGCGCGGGCGCGCTCGGAGCTGGGGCTGATCAAGCCTGGCGAGACCTTCTATCAGGTCGTCAAACCGGCCTCTTCCAGCAGTGCGTCGCAGTGAGCACCACGACCGCCCTTTGGTGCGTGGTGCCAGCGGCAGGCCACGGTCGCAGGTTCGGCAGCGAGGTACCCAAGCAGTACATGCCGCTGGCGGGTCAACCATTGCTGGTTCAGACACTCGATCGCCTTGCCGCGCATCCACGTGTGACCGGCTTGATGGTGGTGCTGAGCAACGGCGATCCGCTATGGCCCGGCATCCATGAACTCAACGGCAAGCCGGTGCGCACCGCAGTGGGCGGTGCCGAACGCGCCGACTCCGTGTTGGCGGGCCTGCGCGCGCTGCCCGAATCGGTCACCGGGAGAAGCTTCGTGCTGGTACACGATGCAGCACGCCCTTGCGTGCGACTGCAGGACATCGAGCGTCTGGTCCGCGAGGCAGGTGCCGGCGAGGGTGGCCTGCTGGGTGCGCCGCTGCGTGACACCCTCAAGCGTGCAGATGCCGCGCGCATGAGCCTGGGCACGGAACCGCGCGAGGCGCGCTGGCGCGCGTTCACGCCGCAGATGTTTCGGCGCGACGCGCTGACCCGGGCCCTGGAGCAGGCCATCGAGACGGGCATCGCAGTGACCGACGAGGCCATGGCCATGGAGCGCGCGGGCATCGCGCCGCAACTGGTCGAAGGTGCCGAAGACAACATCAAGATCACCACGCGGGCCGATCTGGCCGTGGCCGAATTTCTCCTGGACAGGACCCGCTGATGCGTATCGGACAAGGTTTCGATGTACATGCCTTCGCCGCCGGCGACCATCTGGTACTGGGCGGCGTATCGGTGCCGCACACCCATGGCGTGATCGCGCATTCGGACGGCGACGTGGTCATCCATGCCCTGTGCGACGCATTGCTTGGCGCGCTCGCGCTGGGCGACATCGGCCGTCATTTCCCGCCCAGCGATCCGCGCTGGAAGAATGCCGACAGCCGGCATTTCCTGCGCGCGGTGGCCGTGATGCTGGCCGGGCACGGCTATGCGCTGGGCAACGCCGACATCACCGTGATCTGCGAACGACCCAGGATCGGACCCCATGCCGAAGCCATGCGCGCCCATCTTGCGGCGGACCTGGGCGTGGACGCCGACCGCATCAGCATCAAGGCCACCACCACCGAAGGCCTGGGCCTGACGGGACGCGGCGAAGGCATCGCCGCGATGGCCGCAACATTGCTGGTCCCCAGGTCGTAGGTCGGACACCGTCTGCCGTCAGGGATGTTGTCGATGACGGCGGATTTCCAAACACGGCGACCCAGGTTGGCAGGCAGCAAAGCGTCCCCGCTACGACAACCGCTTCGAACCTGCAATCGGCCAGGTACGCAAAGGGCCATCCCACCCCGTATCCACAAGCGCCCGGCGGGTCTCACCGGTGCTCAGTCCTGACGACGCGTCTGTTATAATTTTTTGATATCCCGGCACAGTGTCGGAAACCACCGTTATGGACCTACCCAGTCAACCTCCCAGTTTGAACTCAACGTTCACCTTGACCCGGTAATTCCGATGGCGCGCCCCGCCGTCGGGGACGGAGCGTGTCATGAGCGAAGTCGAAACCAGAAAAACGCAGAGCAGCCTGCAGGACCAG
>NZ_JAQIBU010000085.1 GCF_027858935.1 Oleiagrimonas sp.
CCGGAATTGCGCGACAGCAGGATCACCTCGACCGGCGGCTTGTCCCCTGCCAGGGCGTTGAGCCCCAGCAATTTCTTTACCAGGGGAAACGCCACGCCCGGCGCCAGCACATCATTCTCGTGCTCGATCTGGAAATCACGATAGGCATCCAGCCCATCGCGTTCGAACAATGCATGGCTGTCACCAAGGTCAAACAGGGCGCGTGAGGAAATCGCGACCATCAGGCGGTCATCCACGGCCGCCTCTTCAATGGCACGGAGCGGTTCCGGGGAGCTCACTGGCATGCTCGTGAATCGACGACCATTGCGGGTGCCGGCAAAGAGTTGCCGACGCCCGCTGCGAGGATGAGGAAAGAGTCCGGTGCCAGGATGCGCAGGTGCTGCACGTTCATTGAGGGGGCTCCATGCTCATGACCCATGCAGTGTAATGCGCTGCGCGGCGCACTGCGAGGCGCCGCGCCATGCCCGAGCACGCAGCGGTTCACAGCAGGAACTGCTCGTCGAGGATGCGTTCCTCGAGGTTGTGTTCGGGATCGAACAACAGGCGCACTGCATGCTGCGGGGCCTGGCGGATCTCGACATTGAGCACATCCCGCACCTCATGGTAGTCCGCGGTGGCGCTCACCGGACGCTTGTCCGGGTCCAGTGTGCGCAAGCCCACGCGGGTGGTATGCGGCAGGATGGCGCCGCGCCAGCGTCGCGGGCGAAAGGGACTGATCGGCGTCATGCCAAGCACGTTGGCATCCAGTGGCAGAATCGGTCCATGCGCCGACAGGTTGTAGGCCGTGGAGCCGGCCGGTGTGCAGATCAGCAGACCATCGCAGACCAGCTCATCAAGCTTTTCGTTGCCGTTGAGCATGACCCTGAGATGCGCGGCCTGATTGCTCTGACGCAGCAATGAAACTTCATTGAAGGCCAGCTCCGTGACCTCCTCGCCGGCGGCTGTGGTGGCACGCATTTCAAGCGGGTGCAAGACCGCAGGATGCGCACGCTCCACGCGCGAGGCAAGATCGTTTTCGCTGAACTGGTTCATCAGGAACCCGACACGGCCCATCTTCAGACCGTAGAACGGAATCTCCAGACCCAGATAACGGTGCAGGGTCCGCAACATGAAACCGTCGCCGCCCAGGGCGACGATGACATCCGCTTCTTCCGGCGCAATCCGATCGCAATGCGCATTCAATTGCTCCGCCGCTTCCCGCGCAGCGGGTGCCTCACTGGCAATGATGGCAAATCGCATCGACTGGTATTCCGTGGACAGTATCTGGGTCCAGCTTACTCAGTCCACGGTCCGCTGCGCCAGCTGCGCAAGACGACGAACCGCCACCGAGGCAATCGCATAATCCGCATTCTGGGTCAGGATATCGGCCAGCATGGAGCGCACATGCGCCAGCGGCGGATCATCACGGTCCAGCCACGCAGCCACCGCATTTTCGCCCGGATGGTCCCCTGCGAAAGCCAGCACCTGGACCGACAGTGCACGGTGCTGCTGGCTCAACTCCTCCAACAACGCGCCGCGCGCCTGCGCATGCCAGCTGCTTTCCACTGGAAGGGCCTCGATCTGGCCACGCAGCCAGTCCAGGTCCAGCGCCCCGGCCAGATGGAAGAACACGCTGGCCACCTGGGCCACCGGTTTGCCGCTGGACATCGAGACCTCGACCATGTCCAGGGATGAACGCAATACCGGCATGCGCGCCAGGCGCAGCGCCAGGTCCGCAGGCATGCCCAGGCCTTCCCACTTCTCCATGCCGGCCTCGAAGTCGGCTCGGCCGGTGGCGGTCAGGGCGCCCGGAAGGGCCTCGCGCAGGGCGGTCACGCCGGGACGGTAGCGTTCGACGTTTTCGGCGATGTCCAGCGAACCCCCGACCCGGCCCAGCAGCCAGCGCGTGAGTTGCCGCAGCAGGGACCAGATGTGCAGCATCGCGTCGATCTGGGTATCTTCTGCAACCTTGCCGTCCAGCGCCTCGATGTCCGCCCACAGCGCGCGTGCATCCAGGATCTCGCGTGCGGCCGTGAAGGACTTGGCGATGGCCGCCGGATCGCGCCCGGTGTCCTCATGGATGCGCATCATGAATGTCGCGCCCATGCGGTTGATGGTCGAGTTGGTGACCGCAGTGGCGATGATCTCGCGCTTCAGCCGATGCCGCTGCATGTGTTCGGCATACGGCTTGCGCAACGGCAGTGGGAAGTAGCGCTCGAGTTCGCGCGACAGATACGGGTCCTCGGGCACATCCGAGTCCAGCAACTGCTGGAACAGCTTGAGCTTGTCGTAGGACAGCAACACCGAAAGCTCCGGCCGGGTCAGGCCCATCCCCCGGGCCTTGCGTTCGGTCAGCTCGGCGTCACTCGGCAGCGACTCGACCTGGCGATCGAGCATGCCCTCGGCCTCGAGCGTGCGGATGAAATGCGCCATCGAACCGATCCGCTTGGCCGACATGTGCTCCATCAGGGTGATGGCGTAGTTCTGCCGGTAGTTGTCCCATAGCACCAGACGTGCGACCTCTTCGGTCATCGCCGCCAGTTGCGTGTTGCGGCCTTCCAGATCCAGCTCGCCGCGATGCACGGCATCGCCCAGCAGGATCTTGATGTTGACCTCGTGATCGGAGGTGTCCACGCCAGCCGAATTGTCGATGAAGTCGGTGTTCAGCAGTACCCCGTTCAGGGCCGCCTCAATGCGGCCCTTCTGGGTCAGGCCAAGGTTGCCGCCCTCGCCCACCACCTTGCAGCGCAGTTCATTGCCGTTGATGCGCAGCGCGTTGTTGGCCCGGTCGCCGGCGTCGGCATGGCTCTCGCCCGAGGATTTCACATAGGTGCCGATGCCGCCATTCCAGAGCAGGTCGGCAGGTGCCTTCAGGATCGCGCTCATCAGCTCAGAAGGCGGCAGGTGCTCGATATCCTTGCGCAGCCCCAGGGCCTTGCGCGCCTGTGGGGAAACCGGAATCGCCTTGGCCGAACGTGACCACACGCCTCCGCCTTCGGAAATCAGCTTGCTGTCGTAATCCTCCCAGCTGGAGCGGGGCAGCTTGAACATGCGTTCGCGTTCCGCGAAGGACATGGCTGCATCCGGGTCCGGATCGATGAAGATGTGTCGATGGTCGAAGGCTGCAATAAGCCGGATGTGCCGGGACAGCAGCATGCCGTTGCCGAACACGTCGCCGGACATGTCGCCCACGCCCACGCAGGAGAAGTCCTCGCTCTGGCTGTCACGGCCCATGGCGCGGAAATGGCGCTTGACCGACTCCCATGCGCCCTTCGCGGTGATGCCCATGCCCTTGTGATCATAGCCATTGGACCCGCCTGACGCGAAGGCATCGCCAAGCCAGTAGCCATGGTACTGGGCAATGCCGTAGGCGATGTCGGAGAAGGTCGCGGTGCCCTTGTCGGCGGCGACCACCAGATACGGATCGTCGTCGTCGTGGCGAACCAGGTTCTTGGGCGGGACAACCTTGCCGTTCTCCAGGTTGTCCGTGATGTCCAGCAGACCCTCGATGAACATCCGGTAGCAGGCCACGCCTTCTGCCAGCACTTCCTCGCGTTCGCCGCTCTCGGGCGGATGCTTGACGAAGAAGCCGC
>NZ_JAQIBU010000310.1 GCF_027858935.1 Oleiagrimonas sp.
GCGCGCGAGATCTCCTCCATCGCCACCAGGTGCGCCAGGTAGCCCAGGTCCGAGCCGCCGTATTCGCTGCCCACGGTCACGCCGAGCAGGCCCATATCGCCGAGCTTCTTCCACAGGTCTTCGGGGAAGGCGTTCTCGCGGTCGATGCGGTCGGCGCGTGGCGCGATTTCCTTTTCCGCGAAGGCGGCCACGCTCTCGCGCAGCATGTCGAGGTCGTCACCAAGTGAGAAAGGGCGCATGGCAATCCGTGTTCGTGCGAAACAGAACGCACATGGTACCGCAGGGCCCTGCGGCTCGGCATCCTGACCGTTCAGGCGCGGGCTTGCAGCAGGTGCCTGGCGCGCTCGCCCAGCGCCGGCAGCTGGGCATGGACCAGCCCCAGCTGGGCGGCCATCAGGTCCTGGACTTCGTTGCCGTGTGGCACGTCGATCTGCGCCGGCGGGTCCTGCGGCACGCCGGACTGCGCGCGCAGCGACGCGGCCATGGCGTGCAGGTGATCGGCCAGGGCCATACCGGTGTCGACCAGGCGCAGGTTTCCGGGTTCGGCCGGCAACACCTGGCGGTGCGCGCCCAGCGCGGACAGGTGACCAATCAGCTCCTGGCTGGCGGCCAGCAGGCGCAGCGCATGCTCGTCATCGAGGCGTTGGCCGGCCGCGTCCGACAGCGCGCTGGACAGGTGCGCGCTCAGCGTGGCGTCGGCGTCCTGCGCGTCGCGTCGGGCGATGCGGTAGGGCAGGTCGTCGCGCTTGCCGCTGCCATACTGGGCCAGAATCTGTTGCAGATAGGCGGCGTCGGCCTCCAGGGTCCGCGCGAACAGCAGACGCAGCTCGCGCTCGCGCCAGTCCGGCAGTACCAGGAACGTCGCGGCAACCGCCAACGCGCCGCCGATCAGGGTGTCCAGCAGTCGCGGCCAGATCAGTTCGAAACCGTTGCCGACCTGGTTGAAGGCCAGCAGCACCAGCACCGTGACCGCGGCCGAGGCGGCCAGGTATTTGCGGTAGCGAGCCACGAAGAACAGCACCCCGGCCACCACGGTCAGCGCCAGCTGCGCGGGCGTGGCCGGGAACAGTTTCAGCAGCGCCCAGCCAGTGACCAGGCCCAGCACCGTGCCGACCACGCGTTGCAGCACCCGCGTGCGGGTTGCGCCAAAATCGGGCTGACACACCAGCATCACCGTCAGCAGGATCCAGTAGCCCTGTTCGGGGTGCACCCACCGCAGCACGCCGTATCCGGCCAGCATGGCCAGGCCCAGGCGCAAGGCATGACGGAAGCGGGCCGAGGTCGGTGTCAGCTGCAGGCGCACGCGCCCCCAGGCCTCCCGCAGGCTGTCCGGCGAGGGGTTCTGCAGCGCGTTGTCCTCGCCTTGCGGCGGATCGGCCTCGGCGCAGCGGATGCGCGCGTGCAGACGCGTCACGTTCAACAGCAGCCGGTCCAGCGCCTGCATCAACTCGGCCGGGGGCGGGTCCTGCAGGTGCCGGCGGTGTTCCAGCGCCGCGCGCAGTTCAGCCAGCGCGATGCCGGAGCGTCCGGCATCGCGATACGGTTCGCCCAGCCGGGCAGCCGCGGCACGTGCGCGGCAGTCACCCGCCAGACTCTGCATCACGCGCTGGCAGCGGAACAGCACGTCGCTGTGGAAAAAGGACCGCGCCAGCTGCGCGTAGGGATAGTGCGAGGAGCTGGCGCGTTCGTGGATGTCCTGTGCGGCCAGGTACAGCGTCAGCGCGCGATTCAGCGCCGGGTGCGGGTGGCGCCGGTCGAGGCGGTCGATCAGGGTCAGGCGGCATGCGTTGAGCGCCGCCACCACATGCTGGTTGCACTGCGCCAGCTCCGCGCGGCGCTCGGCCACCGGCAGGTCCTGCACCGGCTCGAACAGTCGCGCTTTCACCGCCAGATACTCGCCCAGACTGGCATACAGCCGGGCCAGCGCCAGGCGCACCGGTTGCTGCAGGAATACCGCGCTCCAGACAATGGCCAGCAGGCCATACCACGCCGCGCCTGCCACCAGCAGCGCCGGCTCGCGCCAAAACGCATGCGCCGACGCGCTGTGCTGGTCCATGCCGATCATGGTGTAGACCGACAGCAGCAGCGTGGCGTTGGTGATGGTGGCGTAGCGCGGGCTGGCCGCGCCCAGCATCACCAGCACGAAGCTGCCCGCGGCCAGCGTCAGTGCGAACGGCCAGGGCCACGCAAACAGCAGTTGCACCGTGAACGCGCCGATGCTGAAGCACACCAGCGTGCCCACCAGCGCATGCACGCGCTTGCGCCAGCCATCGTCGGTTTCGGCCAGCGCCGCCGCGATCACGCCCAGCAGCAGCGGGATCATCATGTCCATGCGCCCGGCCAGGCCGCAAAACAGCATCACCCCACCCAGCGCCAGCAACACCCGCAGGCTGTCGGCAAAGCGGTCCGGCGCGCTCAGGCGGCGCAGGGCAATGAGGATTGGCGAGGTCAAGATCAAGCTCCAGGGTACGACCCACCCAGACTATCCAATTTCGCAGCACGTAGCCCGGATAAGGCCCCAGGCCGCACCACAGGCACTCCCTTCGGTCGCATCCGGGATGGTCGGCAACGCCGACCTGTGTAACGTCATTCCATAGACAACCCACAAAGCCGACTTGTAGTGCTGCGACATCACGGATGCAACAGAAAAAGTCGACCTGCGATGCAACCTCCCGGGTGCAACCGACACAGCCGACCTGCGGTGCGGCATCCCGGATGCGGCCGGTGGCCTTATCCGGGCTACACCCCCACCCCGTAGCCCGGATAAGCACAGCGCATCCGGGGAACTCGCACCGCACAAACCACGTACTCCAACGGCCCGCACCGCGCCCCTTCCCGGATGCGACCGGAGGGAGTGCCTGTGGTGCGGCCGGTGGCCTTATCAGGGCTACGGTTTTCGGGCATGAAAAAACCGCCGGTGGGCCGGCGGTTTTTCCGGGTGCGATGCAGGTGCGGCTTACTGCCCGCGCATGCGTCCCTGGAAACGCGGGCCGCCATTGCCCATCAGTGGCAGCTTGATCCTGCCGATGGTGGCGATGCGCTCCTCGGCCATGCGGTCGGCCGCCTTGTAGGTCGGGATCGAGTCGCGATCGGCGATCTCGAAGATGCGTCCGACGTTGTGGTAGATCGTGCGCATCATGCGCATCGCGCGTTCGCGGTTGTAGCCGTCGATCTCCAGCGACACGTTCATCACACCGCCGGCGTTGACCGCGTAGTCCGGCGCGTACAGCACGCCGCGCTTCATCAGCTGGTCACCGATGTCATCGGTGGCCAGCTGGTTGTTGGCCGCGCCGCAGATGATCGGTGCCTTGATCCGGTCGATGGTGTCCTCGTTGAGAGTGCCGCCCAGTGCGCACGGGCTGTACACATCGCAATCGACATCGTAGATGTCGTCCAGGGCCACGGCCTCGCAGCCCAGCTCGTCGACGCAGCGCTGCACCGCATCCTTGTTGATATCGGTCACGAACACCTTGGCGCCCTGTTCGCGCAGCAGCTTGATGAACTCGCTGCCGACGTGGCCACAGCCCTGCACCGCAAACGAATACTTGCCCACATCCTCGTTGCCGTGCTTGTGGTTCAGCGACGCCATCACGCCCTGCAGGGTGCCGTATGCGGTGAACGGCGACGGGTCGCCCGAGCCGCCGTGCACCTGGTGCACGCCGGTCACGTATTCGGTCTCGCGATACACCCACTCCATGTCGTTGACGTCGATGCCCACGTCCTCGGCGGTGATGTAGCGGCCGTTGAGCGAGTTGACGAAACGGCCGAAGGCGCGGAACAGGCCTTCGGACTTGTCCGTGGCCGGGTCGCCGATGATCACCGCCTTGCCGCCGCCCAAGTTGAGGCCGGCCACGGCGTTCTTGAACGTCATGCCGCGCGAAAGGCGCAGCACGTCGTTGACGGCCTCGTCCTCGCTCTTGTACGGCCACATGCGCAGGCCGCCCAGTGCGGGCCCGAGCACGGTGTTGTGGATGGCGATGATGGCCTTGAGGCCGACATCCGGGTTGTGGCAGAAAACGACTTCTTCGTGACCGGTCTTGGCTAGGGTTTCAAAGATCATCGGACTACATCACTCCGTAAATTAGAGGTGCGGGCGATCCGGCCCGCGTGTGGCTGACGCACAGATTTATGCAAACGCCAAGTGCCAGGATGGTGGTGCGGCGAGGACTTGCTGTCGTGACCCCGGGAAAAGGGGACGCCTTGGCGGCGCGTAGTTTAGTACCTCGGAGGTTCGAACGACAGTCGAGCGACCATACGCCACCGCATGGTCAAATGCGTCGACTTGGGTCCTTTGCCGTGCGCCGTGAGCGCTGATCTGGGCAAAAGAACGCCCGCGGCAGGCGCGGGCGTTCCACTACGGCGCATCCGTGCGCCAGTCAGCGCGGATCAGTCTTCGCGATGCTGTTGCCGGCGATCGTGCCAGCGATCGGCATGTCCGTCGCGGCGCGTGTCGCGGCGATGCTGATCGTAACCGCCCCGGTTGAAGTCGCCACGCTCAGGCCGACGCCAGTCCTGGCGGTGATCCTCATGGCGATACTCACGACGGTCATCGCGGCGACCTTCATAGCGATAATCGTGCCAGTCGTCGCGGCGATCCATGCGGGCATAGCGGTAGTCATCGCGATCGCCGGCATAATGGCGCACCCAGCCTCCCGGAACCCAGGCGTAGCGCACGCGGTTCCAGCGCCAGTAGCCGGGAGCCCAGACGAAACCAGCACGCAGGCCCGGTACGCCGCCGAGTTCAATCGACACGCGCGTGGAGGCCTTCGCCTGTGGGATCGAGGCCACGGTGGCCAGACCCAGGGTCAGAGTGCCGAGCAGTGCGAGTTTTCCAAAAGTGTTCATGTCAGGATCCGTCGTTGGACGCGGCGGGTAACCGCAGTACAAAGAACGAATCGATACCCGATCGGGTTGACCCGGGTGGCCGGGCGCGTTCAGGTTTCGGACATGTCCAGGCCTGCCGTTGCGATGCACGCGATCGCTGCAACAAGGCGCACGCCCGGCGGGTGCGAAGCGGGCCGCAAGACCATGGTGCGTGTCCTTGTGGCCCCGGACTGCGGACACCTTATGTGTCGCGACTTGCGGACTGCGGCTGCAAGCTGCAGTGCGGTTGATGTCCGTTGGCGCGGGCTTTGCGATATACCGGCAGCAGCTGCTGCGCCTTGCGCGCCAGGGTTCGGGCGCGGTTGTCCGGAGCCGGATGGGTGGACAGGAACGCGGGCATCTTGCCGCCGCTTTTGTTCTCCATTTTCTGCCACAGCGCGACCGCCGCACGCGGGTCGAAACCGGCCTCGGCCATGTAGCGCTGGCCCAGCGTGTCGGCCTCGGCCTCCTGGGTGCGCGAAAACGGCAGCAGGATGCCGACCTCCGCGCCCAGACCCAGCGCGGCCATGGTGCGACCGGCATCGTTTCCGCGCGAGGCGCCGTACAGCGTGCCCGCCAGCACCGCGCCCTGCACGGCCATGTTGTCGGACATGCGCTCGGCGCCATGGCGCGCGACCACGTGCGACAGTTCGTGACCGAGCACGGTGGCCAGCTGGTCCTGGCTGGTGGCGATCTTGAACATGCCCCTGTTCACGCCGATGCGTCCGCCGGGCAGGGCAAAGGCGTTGGCGCTGTCATCGTCGATGATGCGCACTTCCCAGTTCTGGTTGCGCCAGCGCGGCGGCAGCACCGCGATCAGCGACTGCGCTACGCAGGTCGCATAGGCCTGCTCGCGCGGCGCCTGGGCAAACTTGCCCTTCTTGCCCATGGCGCTGAAGGCCTCCACGCCCAGCTGGCTCATTTTCTGGTTCGAGACCAGCATCAGCTGTTTGCGTCCGGTGGGCGAGGTGGCGCAGCCGACCAGCGTCAGCAGCGCGGCGACCAGGGCCATCCAGGCTAGGTGCTTCGGAGTCGATCGAAGCATGGCGCGTGTTCCCTGCAAGTCCAGAGCCGCCACCTTACCCCAGCCACACCCACATCACGACGTAGCCCCGTAGCCCGGATAAGCGCAGCGCATCCGGGGCGGGCGGCGCAGCCGCCCTTGAGACAAGCGCATCAAACCCACCCCGCAAGGTAGTCCCGTAGCCCCCGTAGCCCGGATAAGCGCAGCGCATCCGGGGATCTTGCACGTACTCGGCACGTTCCACGAGCGGCTTGGCCGCCCATCCCGGATGCGGCCTTCGGCCTTATCCGGGCTACGTGGTTATGCAACGCGGCCCCACCGTAACCCACCCCAACGTGCTGCAACGCACAAAAGGCCGCATGGCGCCGCCGCGATACAATGGGCATCTGCTTTCCCACGACATTGGAGTCCCCATGAGCACGCCCGCCCAGCATCTCCCCGCGAGCGACGCCGCTGCCGACGCCACGCCGCTGCGTTTCGTCACCGCCGCCAGCCTGTTCGACGGCCATGATGCGGCGATCAACATCATGCGTCGCATCATCCAGGCGCAGGGCGCCGAAGTGATCCACCTCGGCCACAACCGCTCGGTCGAGGACGTGGTCCGCGCGGCCCTGCAGGAGGACGCCGACGCCATCGCGCTGTCGTCCTACCAGGGCGGCCACGTGGAGTACTTCAAGTACATGGTGGACATGCTCAAAGAGCGCGGCGCCGGCCACATCCGCGTGTTCGGCGGTGGCGGCGGCACCATCACGCCGGAGGAGATCGCCGAGCTGCAGGACTACGGCGTCGAGCGCATCTACCACCCCAACGACGGCATGCACCTGGGCCTGACGGCCATGATCGAGGACGTCATGCGCCGCACCCGCGCCGGGCGCGAGGCGCGCGAGGCCAGCGCCCCGGTCAAGCCGGCCCAGGCCGAGGTCGGCGACGAGATCAGCATCGGCGCCGTGATGTCGGCGCTGGAAAACCGCAGCTACGCCGACAGTGAGCTGTCGCGCCTGCGCAAGGAATGGCAGATGGCCGGCCAGCACACCCCGGTGCTGGGCCTGACCGGCACCGGCGGCGCGGGCAAGTCCTCGGTGGTGGACGAGCTGCTGCTGCGCTTCCTGCACGCCTTCCCGGAGATGCACATCGCCGTGCTGGCGGTGGACCCCACGCGCCGGCGCTCCGGCGGCGCGCTGCTGGGCGACCGCATCCGCATGAACAGCCTGCGCAGCCCGCGCGTGTACATGCGCTCCATGGCCACGCGCCGCGCGCACGCGGCCACCAGCGAGGTGCTGACCGACTCCATCGCCTTCCTCAAGAGCCGGGACTACGACCTGGTCATCGTCGAGACTGCCGGCATCGGCCAGTCCGACTCGGAAATCGTCGACCTGGTCGACTTCCCCATGTACGTGATGACCTCGGACTACGGCGCGGCCAGCCAGCTGGAGAAGATCGACATGATCGACTTCGCCGAGCTGATCGTGCTCAACAAGTACGACCGCCGCGGTGCCGAGGACGCGCTGCGCGACGTGCGCAAGCAGTGGAAGCGCAACCGCACCGCCTTTGACCTGGCCGACGACCAGGTGCCGGTGTACCCGACCATCGCCAGCCAGTTCAACGACCCGGGCGTGACCTGGATGTTCGCCAACCTGTGCCGGCTGCTGCGCGAGAAGCTGGGCGAGGGCAGCGACGCCCCGGTCCTGGGCTCGGCACACTGCGACTTTGCCCCCGACCTGGACACCACGATCAAGGAGCCGCGCGCCACGGTGCTGATCCCCGGCCAGCGCGTGCGCTACCTGGCCGAGATCGCCGAGCAGGGCCGCGGCATCAACACCGACATCGAGAAACAGGCCGAGGCCGCCAGCAAGGCCCAGCACGTGCACCAGGTGCTGGCCGAACTGGACGACGCGAAGCTGCCCAAGGCGCTGGACCTGTATTCGGCGTCCGACGTCAGTGACAGCGCCGGCGCGCAGGTCCATCGCGACAGCGACAACGAAGGCTCCTACTGGGAAACCGAGGACGGCACGGTCGGCGTCGACCGCTCCATGCTGATCCTGCGCCAGCGCTACAACGAGG
>NZ_JAQIBU010000096.1 GCF_027858935.1 Oleiagrimonas sp.
CGCGGCAAATTAGGGTGAAACATCACCCACTGATGCGGTGTTTATCGGTCGCCGAGCGAAGAGCGAACACGAATATGATGGATGCTGCCACGAACGACGGTTGATCAGACCATCCCTAATCCGCGCCACAACGCTACAGAAACTTGGACTCGCGACGTGGCCGAATAACGGTGCTGTAGCCGATCCCCTACACGCGCCACCTCGATCCCCAGACAGACACAGCCGCCGGCCCGCGAGATGCTGGTCCTCGCCCCGCACGTCGTGACGGGCCGACCAAGGATGTCCAGGCACAAGCCGACACGGGAGTCATGGCGCCGCGGCGTGCGGGACTATTGTTCTTAGCGGCAGGGCGCAAGTGGAAAAAAAAGTCTAGTCACGATAAGTTCGAGCGGCACCCTTAACAAGGGTCGCATATTCTTCGACTAGCCCGACCCTATTGGGTGCCACATTGGTCAGATGATCTAGTCGATATACGATTGCAGAGAGCACGCCTTCGGCGAAATGAGCTTGCGCCAACGAATGCCTAGCTATATTCATAAGTCGGTAAAAATGAGGCGAAAATATATAATTGGACTGAATGTTTTCATATCCTAGTTGGACTGTATATCCACCATGAACAAAGGCGTTGTATAGATCTAGATTATATGTGTAGATTTCATCCACGCGTGTGACTAGGTCAGGGGGCAAGAATAGCTTTAATACTCCGCGCGTAGAGTCCAGAAGTTCGCTCAGATATTGACGTCGCTGTGTCCCTCCGTCTGGGGGTGGACGTTTAGGCATCTTGTCGGTGTAGATAAACTGTTTTACTTCTTCATCCGTCGAAATATCAGACGTAGAGAAGAATACCCCTCTTGCTAGTGCCTCAAGCTGTGGTCTAAATAGTGTGAGCGCGGGATATGCGATGTACGGATCATCCTTGGCAAGAAGATCAGTCAACGCAATAGACTGTTCGATCGAACTCGTAAGTAAACCACGTGCGAGTCGCTGACGAGCAGTTAGTTTTTCAGGTGCAAATTTGTCTATTGCAACGCGGATGTCTCTAGAAATGCGGTTTGCCGCTATCGCTATTTCAGCCATTTCTTTGCTGTTCATGACTTTATTGGCGTCCATGTCACTATCCGTTGAAAATTTGATAGGCGGCTAAGCCTTGAACACCTTGAACTCTCGCACCTGATAGTACGGCACTTGCCCGGCCATGATCCGATGCGCCCGTCGCGCCAGAGCTTCGCCGTTCGCCTGCTGGTCGTGCGTGCGCCACTGCTCGTACAGGTCCAGCGCGAGAGCGCGATTCGCGCACCATGCGCAGCTTGCGCCCCAGCCGCCCTCGTCGTGCGTGCAACCGAATTCCGGGCACGTAGCCTGGGAAAGCATCGCCACAGCGGCGGCGAACACCTGGCGGGGATCTGGGCGGTCCATCCGGCCGAGCGTACGCCGGCCGAGTCTCAAGCCGCGCGAACTTAGTCGCCGCCTCGGGTTGCGAAGCTAGGGCGTATGCTTGGACATCGCCAAGTGAATCAATACCGCCAGGTGAAAGGCAGTGAGCAAACTTCCGACAGTTCATGCGACAGCAAGCGGCACTGTGGGGAAGGTTACTGCGGCGCCCGCTGGACCGCCGCATACCTATCTGGGCATGGCGCGTTCGCACATGAGTGGCGTGACGCTTCTGGCCAGTGGAGTTCCCGGGACGTCTCTGTCGCTAACGCTTGTTGCGGGGTTTGTAGCGGAAAACGCTTTGAAGGCATATCTGTCCCGCACAGGAAACGATGCGAAGGTGAGAAAGCTAGGTGTGCGGCACGATCTGGTTAAGCTTTGGAGCCTTGCCTACGGGGACGGGCTGCCTATTTCCGCGAAGCCGCCGGACTGGTTGGAGCATCTGGGCAAGCTTCACGGTCCGCCATACATTGGTCGCTATTCGACCGGGGTCCACGGCATGGTTACACCTGCTGCCCAACCAATGACTATGGAATTGGAAGCGCTCGTCGATCTTGTGGCCAAAAATCTGTAATTTTCGCGCGCTCCGTCACTCCACGTTCGCCACTTTGCCCAGGTCCGGAGCCCGCTGCGGCGCGATCGTCCCCGGTGACCACCACGAGCCTTGATGCTGCTGCGCCATGCGGCGCCGCACTATACCCCGGGCTCAGGTCCTCCATCATCTGCTGATAGACCATGTGGTTAAGGGCGGCTTTCACGTACCACAGCCGCCCGAACGGGACGCCATAGCTGTGTACGAAGCGCAGCGCCTTGGACTTGTAGGCCCCCGGCTTGTTGCTGCCGTAGCCCGCAATCTGCGCCTTCGTGCGCGTCATCATGTCGTAAGCGTCCGAGAGCATCGACGCGCCCGGGTCCAGGGTCTTGATAAAGCCCTGGCTCCCTTTGTTACGCCCTCAACCTGTCCCGCGTAACTCATACACTCTGCATGTGTCGCATTAGGTTCCCTGCGTCTAGCGAAGGTCACTCGGCGGTTGCTGTTCAAGGAAACGGTAGCCCACACCGGGCTCGGTCTTGATCCATTGCGGTTCTGCCGGATCGTCATCAAGCTTCTGCCGCAGACGTCCGATCACGATGCGCAGGTAGTGCGTGTCCTGAACATGGCTTGGCCCCCAGATTTCGCGCAGCAGCTGCTGCTGGCCAACTACACGGCCGGCATGTTTGAGCAGGGCGGCGAGCACAGCGTATTCCTTGCGCGTGAGCGGGACTGGTTCCTGTTCCAGGAAAACCTCACGGCGGGTGCGATCAATGCGCAGGTGGCCGTCGTCGTAGACCGGCGGTGCGTCCGTGGCCGTTTCCGCCGGGTGGTTGCGCAGCAGCGCGCGCAGCCGCGCCATCAGCTCCTGGATGCCGAACGGCTTGGTCACGTAGTCGTTGGCGCCGTTGTCGAGCGCGCGAACTTTCTCGCCCTCGTCGTCGCGCACCGAAAGCACCAGTACCGGCACCGTGCTCCACTGGCGCAGTTCGGCCAGCACTTCGTGACCCTCGCGATCGGGCAGGCCCAGGTCCAGGATCACCAGGTCCGGATCGCGCGTGGCGGCCAGCACCAGGCCTTCGGCGGCACTGGCCGCCTCCAGTACGTGGTAGCCCTCGGCGCGCAGGCCGATGTCCAGGAAACGCCGGATCTGTCGCTCGTCGTCGATCACCAGCACGCGGGGCGCGGCGGCATTCAAGGTTCGTCCTCCGGAGTTTCCGGCAGCGGCAGGGAGATGCGCAGGATGCTGCCGCCGCCTTCGGCGGGCAAGGCCTCGACCCGGCCGCCGTGGGCGCCGACCATGCCGCGGCATATCGAAAGGCCCAGGCCGGTACCCCGATCTCCGCGGTCACCACGTGCCACCGAGTAGAACGTATCGAAGATGCGCTCGCGCTCCAGTGGCGGGATACCTGGACCGTGATCGACGACCTCGATACGCAGTTCGCCGTCGGCCGCTGCGGCGCGCACGTTTACAGTTGCCCCGAGCGGCGAGACGTGCGCTGCATTCTCAAGGATGTTGAACAACGCCTGCTCGATCAGTGCCGGATGCACGTACAGCAGGATAGTGGAGTGCGGAAGTGTGGTTGCCACGGCTTGATCCGGAAACAGCCGGCGCATGCGGGCGACTGCTGCGATCACGATCTCGGTAGTGTCGACCCAGTCTCGTCGCAGGCTCAATTCGCCGTGTCCGAGCCGGGTCATGTCCAGCAGATTCTGGATGTAGCGGTCCAGGCGCTGGCCTTCCCCGACGATGGCGTCCAGGAGCTGTCGGCGCTCCCCGTCGGGTAGCATGCGGTCGTAGCTCGACAGCGTTTCCGCCGACCCGATCATGGACGCCAGTGGCGAGCGCAGGTCGTGAGAGACCGAGGACAGCAGCGCGTTGCGCAGGCGCTCGGTCTCGCTCTCCACGCGCGCTTTCTCCAGGGCTTCGGCCAGTCGCGCTCGTTCCAGCGCCTGGCCGACGTCCTGCGCCATGGCGAGGGCCAGGTTCTGGTGGTCGGGATCGAGCGGGCCTTGCGTGCAGTTCAGTGCGAGGACGCCGTGGCCCTGGGTGTTCACGCGCAGCGGAAGCATCCAGCAGGCGGCTTCGCGCGCGCGTTCGGTGCCGTATCCGGCCGGTTCCGCGAGGCGGTCGCAGAAGTCGGCCGCGACCCGTTCCGCGGTGTCGAGCAAGGGCGCGCGCGGCGCGGATGCCGACACGTTCCAGGGTCGGTCCTGCGCATCGCGTACTAGGAGTGTCACGTTGGTCCCCAACGCCTGTGCCATGCATTCCACGCCTGCGGCACGAATGGTATCTGTGTCGGCACCGGCGGACAGGCGCTGGCCCAATTCGCGCAGCGCCAGCGCCCGTGTCTGGGCGGTGCGCAGTGAGGCGACCTTGTCCGCCAATTGCGTCGCCAAGCGGCTGCACACCAGTGCCACCACCAGGAAAAGGCCGACCGTAAGCACGTCGTTGGCCGAATCGATGGTGAAGGTGTAGCGCGGCGGGGTGAAGAAGAAGTTGTAGCCGAGGAAACACAGCACCGCCGCATACGCGGCCACGCGCATACGTGCGCGGACGGCCACTGCCAGCACCGCGGTCAGGAAGATCAGCGACAGGTTGGCCACCGCCACGTAGCGGTCCGCGACAAAGGCGAGTCCAAAGGCCACCGCGGTGACCAATGTGGCGAACACATACGGGCCGGCCACCGCGACAAGGTGACCGCGGCGCGGCGCATTCTGCCGGGGATTGATCATGTGCGAGGCCATGGCGTAGCGCTAGCGTAGTGCATCCGCACCTGGCCTGATACGTACCGTGCGTGATGCGCGAATACGGCCTCAGATTTCCACATGCGCGCCCAGTTCGATCAGCCGGTTGCCGGGAATGCGGAAGAACGCCGTGGCCGGCAACGTGTTGCGCGACAGGAACGCGTACAGCTGGCTGCGCCAGGAGACCATGCCGTGGCGATGGTCGCCGGGCACCACGGTCTCGCGCGACAGGAAGAAGGTGGTGTCCATCAGGTCGAAATCGGCGCCGATCGGACCGCACTTGAGCAACGCGGCGGGTACATCCGGGTCCTCGTCGAATCCGAAGCTCAACTGCAGCCGGTACATGTCGAGGCCCAGCGCGACCAGGCAGAATCGCTCGCTCGGATCGGCCGTCGGTGTGTCCAGTGTATCCACGGTCAAAAGCACGTTGCGTTCGTGCAGTACCTTGTTGTGCTTGAGGTTGTGCAGCAGCGAGTTGGGTACCTGGTCGGGATCGGCGGTCATGAACACGGCGGTGCCCGGCACACGCTCCGGTGCATGTTCAGCCAGGCTTTCCAGGAATGGCTTCAGCGCCACGCCGCCCTGACGCAGCTGTCGGGCGACCAGGGTGCGGCCGCGCCGCCAGGTGGTCATCACCACGAACACGCACAGGCCCAGGGCCAGCGGGAACCAGCCGCCGCTGGCGATCTTCACCGCGTTGGCGCTGAAGAAGCCGATGTCCACGGTCAACAGGCCCAGCCCGGTCAGTACGATCGCCAACCATCCCCAGTGCCAAAGTCGCCGTGCCACGACCAGTGCCAGCAGCGTGGTGATCACCATGGTACCGGTCACCGCGATGCCGTAGGCCGCACCCAGGTTGTCCGAGCTGCGGAAGCCCAGCACCGCGGCCACGATCAGCAGCATCAGGATGCGGTTGATCCACGGCACGTAAATTTGGCCAGACATGTGGCGCGAGGTGTGTACCACCTGCATGCGTGGCATGTAGCCCAGTTGCATGGCCTGGTGCGTCATCGAGAACGCGCCCGAGATCACCGCCTGCGAGGCAATCACCGTGGCCATTGTGGCCAACGCGATCATCGGATACAGCAGCGGTCGCGGCACCAGGTGGTAGAACGGGTTGGCCACCGCCTCCGGATGCAGCAGCAGATAGGCGCCCTGGCCGAAGTAGTTGAGTACCAGCGCCGGTAGCACCAGAACGAACCATGCGCCCTGGATCGGTCGCTTTCCGAAGTGCCCCATGTCCGCGTACAGCGCCTCAGTGCCGGTCACCGCTAGCACCACCGCGCCCAGCGACAAGAATGCTTCGGAACGGTTGTGTACGAAGAAGCCCACGCCGTAGGTCGGATCCAGGGCGCGCAGCACTTCCGGATCGTGCACGATCCCGCGGATGCCCAGCGCGGCCAGGCTCAGGAACCAGACCACGCAGATCGGGCCGAACACACGCCCGATCTGCTCGGTACCGTGTTTTTGTAGCGCGAACAGCGACACGATCACGACCAGCGTGATCGGTACGACCCAGTGCGCCAGGCCCGGTGCCGCGATTTCAAGCCCCTCGACGGCCGACAGCACCGAGATCGCCGGCGTGATCACCCCGTCCCCGTAGAACAGGGCCGCGCCGAAGATGCCCAGGACCGCAATGATTGCGCCCAGTCGTGCGATCCCGCGCACGCTGTGCTGGGCCAGCGCCAGCAGCGCCATGATGCCGCCCTCGCCCTTGTTGTCGGCGCGCATGATGAACAGCAGGTACTTCAGCGACACCACCACGATCAGCGACCAGAACACCAGGCTCAACGCACCGAGCACATTCGCGTACGACACGCCGATTCCATGCTCGCCGAACACTTCCTTGATGGTGTAGAGCGGGCTGGTGCCGATGTCGCCGTAGACCACGCCCGTGGCGCCCAGTGCCAGCGCCATCCATTGTTTACCATTGTTGGAAGCCATGACCGTTACCACCCTGTGACTGATCCCCGTCACGTCATGCACGAAGCCTGCGACAGCTGGTGTCGGATCATGAGGACAGGCGAGCGATGCGGGAGGCGGGTATCAGGGATGCATCTAAATGATGCATCTGAGCATCTCAATAAACGAGCGGCTACTCTAATAATCCCCCTGTAAAAAAGGGGCTTCACGAGGCGTGAGGCGCGTAAATTTTGCGTAAAAATCCGTATGGCGCGAAGGTAGGTGGCTCGCGTGTTCGTCACCAGAATCGGCATCTCGCCGCGCACTCGGGGGCCTGAACATTCATCGTGGCCACCCATTTGCGAAGACAACCTAGATTTGCTTGCAGGCTACGATGCCAGGCTCCTTTGCATGTCCGCTTTGGGCGGCGGAGGCAGGCCTTGCAGGACAGGCGAGATCCGGTTGGCCTGAGACAGGCGGTTTGACTCTTACCGGCCGGTCACAGAAAGTCTGCTTCTGGGAAGGCTGGCCATCAACGCTGGACTTAAGACAACGATGAATAAGCCGTCGCAATGGGGTTCTACCCCGTTTCGGAAAACCCGCGAGCGCTTCGGTATATTGAAACCGCAGGGCACGCTGTAAGGTGACAGTGGATGCTGGCCTTCTTTGCAGCGTCGGCGACGTTTTAAGGTCGCTTTTACGGTATGTGCCAAGCATCATTTTTGAAAAGCAAGGTGGCATAAGTGTTTCGGGGCGTTTTTCGATTCCTGCTGCCTTTTTGCGGGTCATGACCGATCCGGGCTCCGAATCCGCCCGACAAACAACTTCGTGGCGGCCATGCGTGGCCAAACGTCTCGTGAAACGGTGCCAACGTATTACTGCATCCTCCCGTTGAAGGCACCGCCCCGGGGGCGGAGGCGGTGGCAGGGGACTGATGCGCATGCTGGGCGCGCCACTTGCCCTCCCATTGATCCGTATCAATACGGGGGCTTGCAGACCGCCGCTAGACTTCAGTCGTGCAAGGTCCCGGGCCTGCCGAGGGCTGGACATCACCCCGGAGATCATCCCGCACGGGCGACACGGAGGACGGTCCAGCGAGCGCTCGAGCCCTTTCCTCGCCGCCTGCCAGACCGGGCTCTGGTTGGGGGCGTGAGCATCAAGGTCGTCGCCGCCAGCCTCTGGTTCACTACATGCGCCTCGGATACCGAAGTCGAGTACAGGATTCATGCTGAACGTTTTCGCGGTCCGGACCGCCTGGGTTCGATCCTGGACCAGCTGCAGGGCTTGATGGAGGACGCACTTTCATGAGCACATCCCGGCACCCAGGCGCTTCGCGCATCCTGGCCCTGAACGCGGGTTCGTCGAGCATCAAGTTCGCGGTCTTCGACGCTACCGAGCCGCCATTGCGACGGTGGTCGGGGGAACTGCAGGGCATCGGGCAGTCACGGCCGATGTTCCGGGCCCACGCACAGGACGGGGCCGATCCCGCTGCGCAAGTGGTGCACGCGCCCGATCATGCGGCCGCGTCCGGTGTGGTGCTGGAGTGGATCGCGCGACATGCTGCCGGCTCGCCCCTTGCCGCGATCGGGCACCGCGTGGTGCACGGCGGCCCGGATTTCAGTGCGCCGCAGTTGGTCACTGTCGATCTGGTGACAGCATTGCACCGGTTCAGCGCGTTCGATCCTGAGCACCTGCCCGCTGAGCTGGGTCTGATCGAGGCCTCGCGGCAACGATTTCCGGGGGTGCCGCAGGTGGCATGTTTCGACACCGCATTCCATCACGATTTGCCGGAGGTGGCGTCGCGCCTGCCCCTGCCGCGGCGCTATGCCGAGCAGGGTGTGCGCCGCTATGGTTTCCACGGTTTGTCCTACGCCTTCCTGATGCGTGCGCTGGCCGCTGTGGACGACGGATCGGTCGCTTCGGGCCGCGTGATCCTGGCCCATCTGGGCAGTGGCGCCAGCCTGGCAGCGGTCCGCGACGGCCGGCCCATGGATACCACCATGAGCTTCACCCCCACTTCCGGGGTGCCGATGAGCACCCGGTCCGGCGACCTCGATCCTTCCCTGTACCGGTATCTGGCACAGACCGAGTCGATGAGTCCGGCACGCTTCAACGCGCTGGTCAACGACGAATCCGGGCTTTTGGGCGTGTCCGGGACCAG
>NZ_JAQIBU010000043.1 GCF_027858935.1 Oleiagrimonas sp.
CGCCCACCTCAATCACTGGCTGCATCAGTACAACTGGCATCGCCTCCATGCCAGCCTCGGCTACCGCCCACCAATTACTCGCATTCCGATGGCACTGAACAACGTGCTGGGTTTACACATCTAGTCGCCGGCAAGCCAGTCGCGTGGTGTGAGGTACTCGGCCAGGCGAGCTTCCGGACTGCCCCTGGCGGGCGTGTAGGCATATTCGAAACGCACCCGCGGCGGCAGGCTCATCAGGATTGATTCGGTGCGTCCGCCCGACTGCAGGCCGAACAGCGTGCCGCGGTCGTAGACCAGGTTGAATTCCACGTAGCGTCCGCGTCGGTACAGTTGGAATTCGCGCTCGCGTTCGTCCCAGGGTTCATGCACGCGGCGTTCGACGATCGGCAGGTAGCCATCCAGAAAGCCCTGGCCGACATCGCGCATGAAAGCAAAGCATTGTTCGAAGCCGCCCTCGTTGAGATCATCGAAGAACAGTCCGCCGACACCACGCGTTTCATTGCGGTGCTTGAGATAGAAGTACTCGTCGCACCAGTGCTTGTAGCGGGCGTAGACATCTTCGCCGTACGGTTTGCACAGGTCGCGTGCGACCCGGTGCCAGTGCTTCACGTCGTCGTCGAACGGGTAGAAGGGCGTCAGGTCGAAACCGCCGCCGAACCACCACACCGGGTCCACCCCCGGCTTGCGTGCCTCGAAGTAGCGTACGTTGGCGTGCGTGGTTGGCACGTAGGGGTTGTGCGGGTGCAGGACCAGCGATACACCGGTAGCCACGAAACTGCCACCTGAGATCTCGGGACGGTGTGCAGTCGCGCTGGGCGGAAGGGTGTCCCCGCTGACGCTGGAGAAATTGACCCCGGCCTGCTCGAAGACATCGCCGTTTTTCAGCACGCGGCTGCGACCGCCGCCACCTTCGGGACGTTCCCATGCGTCCTCGACAAAGCCTCCGTCGCCGTCGTCTACGGCTTCAAGCGCAGCGCAGATGCGGTCCTGGAGGTTAAGCAGAAAGGTTTCGACCCGGGATGTCTGATCGTGCATTGGATCAGTGTCAGGCGGTGTGACCGCCAAGGCAAGTCCCCCGGGCTTGCACGCCAGCGGTGATGCACGGGATAGTCGATCGATGCCCACCCGCAACGCGTTCTCCCCGCATGTTGTGCTTGCTACCTTCGGCACGCATGGCGACCTGCATCCATTTCTGGCCCTGGCCATGGCGCTTCAGCAGCGCGGCGCGCGGGTGACGTTGGCAGCGGCACCGCAATATCGTGAAAAAATCGAGGCCGAGGCCATCGATTTCGCACCGATGCGACCGGATATGCAGGACGTGTTCACGCGCCTGGGCATGGACGAGCGTGCGATCACCAGGGCCATTGCACGCCGGCCCCAGTTTCTGCTCACGCACATCGTGATGCCTGCGTTGCGTGAGGCCTATGATGACATCATGGCGATCACGGCCGACGCGGATGCGCTGGTCACGCATTCGGTAGCCTATGGCGCCAAGCTTGCGGCGGAGAAGCGTGGCCTGCCGGACTTCAGTGTGGCGCTGCAGCCGATGGTGTTCTGGTCTGCTTTCGACCCGCCCGTGGTTGCCAATACGCCGCGCCTGTCGCGCTGGATCTACCGGCGCGGACCGTCTTCAGCGCGCGCTTTTATCGGCTTGGGCAAATGGGTCGCCAGACGCTGGGCGCGGCCCATCGATAGGCTGCGCCGTGAAATCGGCCTGGCCCCCGCCAGGCGCCACCCGTTGTTCGAGGGCCAGTTCTCGGATGATGGCGTGCTGGCCCTGTTTTCGCCGCATTTCGGTGCCTCGCAGCCGGATCATCCAGCGCACACCGCCATCGTCGGCTTTGCATTCCATGACCGCGAGACTGGCGCGGCAGCGGAACTTTCCGATGCCCTGCGGCAGTTTCTTACCGCGGGCAGTGCCCCGATCGTGTTCACCCAGGGCACCTCTGCGGTACATGACGCCGATGCCTTTGTGCGCGAGAGTCTGGCCGCCGTTCGCACGCTGGGCGCGCGCGCATTGCTGGTGCTGGACGAGGTGCGCGCGGAGCAGTGGGCCGCCCAGGCCTCTGATCGGGTGATGATCACCGGCTACGCCCCGTATGCCCGGGTATTTCCAGGCGCCAGTGTGATTGTCCACCATGGCGGGATCGGCACCACGGCCCAGGCGCTTCGCGCCGGACGACCGCAGTTGCTGGTACCCCACTTGGTGGACCAGCCGGACAATGCGGCCCGGGTGGCGCGACTGGGTGTGGGCCGGGTGTTGTCGAGGCTTGCTTATCGCCAAGCCCGTGTGGTCGAAGCCCTGCGCGAGCTTGTGCAGCAACCGGGCTATGCACGGCGGGCGCAGTGGCTGGGTCAACAGGTGGCGGCCGAGGATGGAGCCGCCGCGGCTGCCGATATCATTTTGCGCGAACTTTCGCCGGACCTGCACGATTGAGGTCCAGCCAACAACCCGCGTCAGGCGGACTGCAGCTTGCTGGCGCGTCGTTGCGCGCGACGGGCGCGACGGGCAGCGCGTCGTTGCACGCGGTCATGGTGCCCGAGGTAGATGGCCGGGGTCGACAACAGCGTGAGCAGTTGCGAGATGGCCAGGCCGCCGATCATGGCGATGCCCAGGGGCTGGCGCAGCTCCGAACCAATACCGAAGCCAATGGCCAGCGGCACCGCGCTGAGCATCGCCACCAGGGTGGTCATCAGGATCGGGCGGAAGCGCGTCAGTGCGGCCTCGCGGATCGCTTTTATGGGATCCATTCCACGTTTGCGTTCGGCGTCCAGGGCGAAGTCGACCATCAGGATCGCGTTCTTCTTGACGATGCCGATCAGCAACAGCATGGCGATGGCCGAGATCAGTGATAGCGGCGTGTGTGTGAGCAGCATGGCGGCGACCGCGCCAACGCAGGCCGCCGGCAGGGTCGAGAGGATGGTCAGGGGGTGGCGCAGACTTTCGTAGAGGATGCCCAGGACCAGGTACATCGCCAGGATGGCAGCCAGGAACAGGCTGCCGATGTTGGATTGCAGTTCCTGCAGGCGCTGGTTGTCGCCGGTGTAATCGACATGGATGTCGGACGGCATGTCCAGGCGCAAGGCGGCCTGTTCGATCATGGAAATTCCGGCGCTTGGGGCGACACCCGGTGCCAGGCCATAGTTGATGGTCGCAGCCAGTACCTGGTCTTCATGGACCACCTGTGGAGGCACCACTTGCGGCGTCACGCTGGCGATAGCCGACAGCGGGACCATGCCTCCGGACGTGTTGGCGACATAGATCTGGAGCAGTGCGGCCGGTGACATCACCTGCTGCGCGGATGCACTCAGGATCACGCGGTAGTCGTTGATATCCGAGTAGATGGTCGACACGGCCTGCTGCCCGAAGGCGCCATACAGGGCCGACTCCACAGCGGCCATGCTGATGCCCAGGCGGCTGGCGCGGGCGCGATCGACATGCACGGTCTGCTGGATGGCCACGCTGTCGTAGTCGCTTCCGATGTCGCGCATCTGTGGCAGTTTGCGCAGCAGGTCCTCCAGGCGCAGGGTCCATGTCTGCAACTGCACCGGCGTGCCGCCACGCAGCTGGAACGAATACTGGCCCTTGCCGCCACCGCCACCGCCATTGAACTGCAGGCCCACATTGTCGACGTAGCACTGCACGCCGGGCACCCGGGCCAACTGCTTGCGCAGGCGTTCGATGATCTGTTGCGAATCTTCATGGCGTTTACCGGAGCCCTCGCCAAGTGGCTTCAGCGTGACAAAGATGCGGCCGTTGTTTCCGATGGCTCCACCCATGTTCGGGTTGCCCGGCAGCGAGGTGACATCCTGCACCGAGGGATCGTTTGCCACCACGTTGGCGACCTCCTGCTGGCGCTGCATCATGAGTCCGGGCGCGATGCTGGTATCTGCAGTCAGGTTGATCTGCAGCATGCCGTTGTCCTGTGTCGGAAGAAACGCGCCACCGGCGGTCTTGAGCGTGGCATAGCCCAGCACAAAGGTGAGCACGATCAGCACGATCGGCTGCCAGCGCATGATGCGCCGGTGATGCAGGGCCCAGTCGAGCGAGCGGCGGTAAAGTTCCAGGACGGCACTATCGAAGCGCTCGAAAAACGCCTTCCAGCGCCCTGTTTCGTGGTGCTGGGGGAGGCTGGAATGGCGCAGGTGGCGGGCGCACAGCGCCGGGGTCAGGGTCAGTGATACCAGTGCCGAGACCACCACGGCCGCGGCCAGGGTCACCGAGAATTGGCGCATGATCATGCCGAAGATGCTGTCCTCGAACAGCAGCGGTGTGAACACGGCCAGCAGCGATATGGTGATCGAGATCACTGTGAAGCCGATCTCTCGGATACCGTGCAGCGAAGCCTGCATCGGTGACTCGCCGGCTTCCATGTGGCGCACGATGTTCTCGATGACCACGATGGCGTCATCGACCACGAACCCGATGCACAGCACCAGCGCCATCATCGACAGGTTGTTCAGCGTGTATCCCAGGGCATACATCACCAGGAACGCGCCGCCCAGCGACAGCGGTACGCTGATGGCTGCGATCAGGGTGGGTCCGATCCGGCGCAGGAACACCAGCATCACAAGCACCACCAGCACCACGCTCAGCAGCAGGGTGATCTGGACCTCATGGAAGGCCGACCGGGTGGTCTGGGTCAGGTCAAACGTGGGCGTGATGGTGACGCTGGCCGGGAGCCAGGCCCTGAGCTGTGGCAGACGTGCCTTGATCGCGGCGACCGTGTCCAGGGCGTTGGCTCCCGGTCGCTTGTTGATCTGCATCATCACCGCGCGATGGCCGTTGAACCAGGCGGCCTGGTGCGCATCCTCGGCACCGTTGTAGACGTGTGCGACATCACCCAGGCGCACCACGCTACCGTTTCGGGTGGCAATGATGATCTTCCTGAAGTCCGCGGCCGTATGCAGCTGGTCCGTGGCCTGCACCATCATTTGCTGCTTGCCGTCCGAAAGCATGCCCTGTGGCGAGCTGACGTTGGCCGCGGTGAGCGCATTTCTCACCTCGTTGGTGGAGATGTGCTTGGCGCTGAGCGCGTCCAGATTCATGTCCACGCGAATGGCGGGTGGCGCGGCGCCGAAAATCTGTGCGCGGCTGACCCCCGGAATCTGCGCAATGCGCGGCATCAGGAGACTGTCCGCCATGTCATAGAGCCGGGTCGTCGTCATTGATGGTGAGGTCAGGCTCAGCATCAGGATCGGGATCTGGCTGGTATCGAATTTGAACAGTTGCGGGGGCACCGGTAGGTTTGAAGGCAGTTCGGGTGCGGCGGCATTGATCGCTGCCTGAACTTCACGAGCGGCATCGTCGATGTTGCGTCCGACACCGAAATTGAGGATCACGGCGCAGGAGCCCTCGTGGCAGACCGAGCGCATGTTCTGGACGCCTGAAATGCGGCCGAAGTAGCGCTCCAGAGGCGATGCGACCGTGGTCGACATGGTTGCGGCACTGGCTCCGGGTTGCGATGCAGCCACGAAGATCACGGAGAAGTCCATCTGTGGCAGTGCCGCCAATCCCAGTTGGGCATACGAGACGATGCCCCCCAGGAACAGGCCTATGGCCAGCAGGGTGATACCGATCGGGCGTCGGATCATCGAGGAGATGATGTTCATTGCAGCCCGTGTGCGCGCAGGGGCGCGCGGACGGCTCGCGCTGTTCGTATGCACATGCCGCAACTCATTGCTGGCGCTGGACCGTCCGCCGGAAGGACACTTCGTTGACGTTCTGCACGGGGGCCATCAACATGATGGATTCTGCGCGCCAGCGCGCCATTGGAATGCAATTCACCATGTACACGCTTGTCTTGATCCGTCATGGACAATCCCAGTGGAACCTCGAGAACCGATTTACCGGCTGGGCCGACGTGGACCTGACCGAACAAGGTGTGGCCGAAGCGCACGAGGCGGGTCGGCTTTTGCTCGAGGCCGGTCTCAGTTTTGACGTGGC
>NZ_JAQIBU010000044.1 GCF_027858935.1 Oleiagrimonas sp.
CGGGCTGCCGCCGGGGCGGATGTGGCCGTGGTTTTCGTGCATCAGTGGGAGGCCGAATCGTTCGACCGCCCGACCCTGGCCTTGCCGGGCAATCAGGACGCGCTGGTGGCGGCCGTGGCCGCTGCCAATCCACATACCGTGGTGGTACTGGAAAATGGCGGGCCGGTGGCGATGCCCTGGCTGCACAAGGTGGGTGCGGTGCTGGAAGCATGGTATCCCGGTGCCGGGGGTGGGCCGGCGATTGCAGGCCTGCTGTTCGGCAAGGCGGATCCTTCCGGTCATCTGCCCCTGACCTGGCCCGCACGGCTCGCGCAACTGCCGCGGCCGAAGTTGCCCGGTGCATCCGGTCCTGCGCAAGCCGGAAGCCATGGTCCACTGCCCACCAAGGTGGACTACAACATCGAAGGTGCCGATGTGGGCTACCGCTGGTACCAGAAGCATGACCTCAAGCCACTATTCCCGTTTGGTTTCGGCCTGAGCTACACGCAATTCGCTTACACCCATCTGCATGCCCATGTGAGTGGGTCGGGGCACAATACACGCCTTGTGGTTGATTTCGACGTGCGCAATACAGGCAAGCGGTCTGGAGATGCCGTGCCGCAGATCTATGCAGCGCCTCCAAGAGGAGACACCACACGGCGCCTGGTGGGCTGGACCCGGTTGCACCTCGCTCCGGGGCAGAGCCGACATATCCAGTTGGCGCTGGCAACGCGTCCGCTGGCGCATTACGACGCGCATCGGGATCAGTGGCGTTTCGATGCCGGGCGTTATCCCTTGAGCCTGGCGCACGACGCAACACACATCGATGCACATACCGTGATTCGACTGCCATCGTCGATGCCGCTTCGCGTAAACCAGTAGCAGCAGATAAGGGTGTAACCCATTGACCATGAGCCACGCCCAGCTGGGCGTGGCTCATGGTCGCCGCGTGGGTTAATCCGCACTCAGGCGTCTGGAGAATCCGAACCGCGGCGCATATGATCGAGACGTGGCTGGCGGTCGCCGCCGGCCAACAGATACGGGAGCATGCCCTGGAAACTGTGTGGCTCGATGTCCAGAGCGGCCAGGCCATTGACCTTGCCCACAGACGCTGTACGCAGCGACTTGAAATTGTCCAGGGTGAACGGCTTGCCCGGCAGCATGCCGGCCACGCGGGCCTGCAGCTGGCCAAGGACATCGGGAAGGCCGATAACCGCGCGGCGCAGGCCCGCTGTTTCGGCGATCATGCGCACGATCTTCTGCAAGGTGTAGGTATCGGCGCCGTACAGCTCGAAGCAGCGGTTGTCGCTGGCGTGGGATGCGGACACGCAACGGGCCATGGCCTCGGCGACGTCGCCGGCGTAAACGGGCGCCATCAGGGCCTGCGGTCGTGCCAGGGGTAATACCGGTGCCTTTCGCAACAGGTCATGAAAGCGCGTGACCAGACCATCGCCCAGGCCATAGATGACACTGGGCTGGTAGAGCGTCCAGGTCAGGTCCGAGCTGCGTACTGCAGCTTCGGCTTCGCCGCGCGACTTGAGGTAATCGGACAGGCCCTGGCCGGCCTTGAGCGAACTCATCTGGTGCACACGCGTGACGCCGGCCTCATGGCAGGCAGCGATGACCTTGCGGGTCAGTGCCACATGGACGTGGGCGAAGCTCTGGTCGCCGTGTTCATTGAGAATGCCGACCAGATTGATCACTGCATCAGCGCCACGGAAGTGTTCGACAAGCACGGAGGGCTCGTGCACCGCGGCACTGCGAACTGTCACGTTGGGCAGCACGGCCAGATCGCGGTGCTTTTCCCGATTGCGTGATAGCAGGGTCAGGTGATGGCCATCGGCGGCCAGGCGAGGCACCAGATAACGGCCCACGAAGCCTGTGGCGCCCAATAGGGTCAGCTGCAATGTTTTCATGGTCGATCCCCTGCATCCTGCATCATTTGTGCATGTCCTGTGTACGGTACGACGTCACGGGGTGGATGTCGGTGCCGTGGCACCGGTATCCGGAAATGCGCAGCGCACCGGTTTTCGCGGCGTGTCGGAGTCGGGCGGCGCATAGGCGGCCCCGAAGCGCGGCATGCGTTTGCTGAGCGACAGTGTGCGCTGGTGCAGCCTCCAGTCATAGACCACGCTGTAGGTCATCACCCGGGCCACGTATTCACGCGTCTCATGGTAGGGAATGGTGGCCACGAACAGGTCCGGCGGCAGCGCGCCGCGCGCATCCAGCCACTGGTCCACCTGCACGGGTCCGGCATTGTAGGCTGCAGTGGCCAGCCACGGCGCACCGTCATAGCGTGTGGCCATGCGATGCAGGTAATGCGTGCCCAGGGCCACGTTGAGGCGCGCGTTGTAGAGATTTTCCGGTTGCTGGTAGGGCAGGTTCAGCGCACGGGCCATGCGCCGGGCGGTGCGTGGAACCAGCTGCATCAGGCCATAGGCATCGGCGCCGGAGTGGGCGTCGGATTGCCAGGCGCTCTCGGCGCGGATGATGGCGTAGGCCCAGGCCGGGTCGATATGTGCGTCGAGTGACTGTGCCGTTACGTTGTCCTGAGGTACCAATGGGAAGCGCTGGGTATAAAAGTGCAGTCCCGGACCGTAGCTGAATTCGCTTATGGCGCGGTGGTACCAGCCCCGCTTCCAGGCCAGCATGCCGGCCAGTTGCAGGGTACGTGCATCCGCCCCTTGCAGTGCCATGGACCATTCGCGTCGCGCCGGAGCAGGAAGATCAACCGCAAACAGCTCGAAGGCGCGATCCAGACCCGGACGCTTCAACAGTGCCTTTTCCGCGGAAGGGTTGTCGCTCGGGTGTACGGGGCAGATCGAGTAGGGCTGATGCAGGCGGTCGGCCGCGAGGAAGCCAAAATAGGACGTCTCCCTGGCCAGTGCTGCGTAGATGTCGTGCGCTGCGCTGCGCTGACCCAGGTGGGCCAGCGCGCGGGCATGGAAATAGCGCCATTCGTCATCCTCGCGCTGTGCCTTTGGCATTGCGTTCCAGGCGCGAAGCACCGCGGGCCAGTCACGACGCGCGAGCGCCACGCGCAGGCGCCAGCCACGGGTGGCTGGCGATTGTGCAGCATCGGGCAGGGCGCGCAGTTTGGCGATGGCGTCGGTCGTGAAGTTGGTGGCCCGGAACAGGGCCAGGTCATGTTCGATGCGATCACGCTGGTCGCGGGTGAAATGCAGTCGGTGACGCAGGCGCGTCCATGCCTGCTCGGCGCTGGCGCTGTCCTTGCGGGACAGTCCGCGCAGCGCGATGGCCGCAGCGGCACGATTGCGCGGATGGTCCGGCCAGTGCATGGCATCCTGCACGGCGAGGGCGGGTTCACGCAGCGCCAGTGCCAGGTGTTGCGCGCGGATGGCGTCAAGGCCGTGCAGCCACTTCGCCATGGCTGCAACTGTGCCACCACGACCGCTGTCAACGGCCGTATCGATACGCATCCAGATCCGCTTGCGATCAAGCAGACCGTGGTTGTGGGCCCAATCCAGGACCGGGTCGCAGTCGCTGGGCAGCGACGGCTTGCGCCAAAGCGGCGCCAGGTCCCGGTCAAAGGTCAGTGCGGAGCCGGAGGCCAGTCTGGCCGTCAGTGCATTGCAGGCCAGGGCGTTGCCAAGACCCGGATGGTAGAGAAGGGCAAACCCCTTCCAGTCCCTGCGCCGCGCCAGTTCGTGCAGGAAATTGCGTTGCAGTTCTTGCCCGGGCGGCAACTGCGGCCAGCGCGCCAGGTAGGCCTGTACCTGGGCCAGGGAGACTTTGCTCAGGTCATGCTCAAGCGCGGCCGCCGGAAGGTAGGGATAGAGTGCATATCCCGTCAGACCGCGGGCGGCCTGTTTCCATCCGCTGTCGCCTTTTTTGGCCAGCGCGTAGGCCTTGATGAATTGTGCCCGTTGCGCCGTGATCGCCGGCGCAGGGGCCGTTGTTGCAGAGGAGGCGCACAGCGGAAACGCCAGTATGGCAAGGAGCAGCCATGAGCTTCGGAACATCTTCCGGGGCCTGCAGGTGAAATGAAATTCCATCGAAAAGTTCGTCCTTGAAACGTCCGGTGCAGCTCAGTGGGGGCCCAGCGAGACCGGCAAGTGCACTTCGGCAGCCAGGGGCAGGTGGTCGGAAAA
>NZ_JAQIBU010000109.1 GCF_027858935.1 Oleiagrimonas sp.
TCAGGAGTGAAATAGTCCTGGTGCGGATACAGCTTCTGCTTGCGCTTGAGTGATCCGCGCCACTTGTGCATGAAGTACCACTCGTACATCCATGGCGCGGTTTCCAGTGCATGCAGGCCGGCGTGCGGGTCGATCACCGGACAGACCGCGATGGTTCGCGCAAGCGGGAGACCAGCGCGCGGCGCGCGCAGGGCCACGCGCAGGGCGAAGTTTCCGCCCAGCGAAAACCCGGCCAGGGTCACCGGTGCATCCGATGCGCGAAATCGCGCCACCGCCTCCACGGTGGCCTCGACCACCTCGGACAGCAGGCATGAATGAAACAGGCCGACGTTCAAATGATGGGTGTCGCCGTGGTCGCGGAAGTTCAGCCGGAACACGTCCCATCCGGCATCCAGCAGGCAGGCGCCGGTCTGCAGCACGTAGGAGGAGTCGATGCTGCCTTCCCAGCCGTGATAGAGCACCGCCAGGCCACGCGCCTTGGCATACACGTTCTGCCGGGTAATGGAGCCCACCAGTTGCACGCCGTCCGACAACACAAAACGCACTTCCTCTGCACGTTCACGCACGGTGTGTGCCATCTTTCGCATCATCAGCCGGCGCACGCTGCTTGACGAGAGCATGGTCTGCACATGGCCGTTGCGCAGCAGCAAGGGTGGCTTGAAGTCGGATCCTCTGGGTAATGTCACTTGGCGTCCTCGGCGCGTCCATCCATGGCCTGCGCTATGGCCGCACGCGCGGTTTCGGCCATGCGTTTGCGGCCGGCCTCGAAGTGCGGCACCGGCTTGAGAAAATGCACCTCCACATCCAACGGACGGTCGCCCAGCAGGCGCAGAAAGTTGCTCATGAAGCTTTCGCCTGGCTGGAAACCGGCGTCATAGCAGCGTTCGCCGCTGCGCATGAAGCGCAACGCCGCCGGCTGCACCTGTACGTTGGCATCCAGCGCGGCCTGAAAGATGCGCGCATGAAAGACCCGCAGCGTGCGCCCATCGTTGGTACCGCCCTCCGGAAACACCGCGACCGAGCGGCCGCCATGCAGGCGCTGCACCATTTGCTTCATCACCACGCCGAGTGAATGATTGCTGCCGCGGCGATGAAAGATGGTGCCGCCGGTCTTGGCGAGCCAGCCGACCAGGGGCCAGCGTGCAATCTCGGCCTTGGCCACGAAACACACCGCGCGCTGGGTATGCATCAACTCGATATCCAGCCACGAGGAATGGTTGCACACGAACATGGCCGGATCTGGCAGCGGCGTGCCGAAGCGGTAGACACGGAAACCGAAGATCCGCAGCAATACTCGCGACCACCACCGGATCAGTCGGTGCGCCAAAGGTTCACGACCATTGACGGCGGACTGTCGTGCCCATGTGAACACGCCCAGCGCGAGCACCACCGCCACTACGATGTGCAGCAGCAGCCACGGCACGCGGTAGAAATAGCGCAACGCACGCCATGGGTCCGGGGTCGACTTCGTGGACGGATCGGATGTATTCATCAAGCGTCCAAGGATACGTGACAGCGGCGGTATCCTGCCAGCATGCGAAACCTATGACGCGGAGCCCTGCAGCTGCCCGAGCGGCAGCGACGGTGACCTTTTGACCGTACGCAACACGAAACTCGAATTGACGTCGGCCACGCCGGCCGTGTTCAGCAGTTGGTCGAGAAGAAATCGCGAGAAATGCTCCAGGTCCGCGACATGAATGTTGAGCAGGTAATCCATGTCACCGGTCAACGCGTGGCATGCAGCCACCTCGGACCAGTCGTTGACCAGGCCGACGAAGCGCTCGATGGTCTCGCTGTCGTGCTGTTTGAGCTGCACGCGCACAAAGGCCTGCAGACCCAGCCCCACCGCGTGCGGGTCCACCTGTGCCACGTAGGCGGCGATCACTCCGGTCGATTCCAGTCGCTGCACACGACGCAGGCAGGCCGAGGCCGAAAGCCGAACGCGCTCGGCCAGTTCGGCATTGGTGATCCGGCCCTCGCGCTGCAGGACCTGGAGAATGTTTTGATCGATACGATCCAGCGCCATGGAATGAACGTTTATTTCGTGTAATTGGTTAATTTATTCATTATCTTGCGCCAGATGCCTATCCACTTGCAATAAAGCAACCATATTGTGGTCTTGTTTGCCTATAGTATTGTGTATCAAGGCATTCTCGGAGCACAGGCATGAATTCTCCCCGGCGCGTTCAACACCAGCAAACGGATCGCGGAACCATCCCGGTGTACGCCACCGGCGTGGTCGAACAACCGTGGGACACCTACACCAAAACCGACCATCAGGTCTGGGGCCAGCTCTTTGCCCGTCAGCGCGAAGTCTTGCCCGGGCGTGCCTGTCAGGAATTCCTGGACAGCCAGAACGCACTGCAGATGACGGCCGAAGCAATCCCGAAATTCTCTGATCTCAATCCGATCCTGAAGGCGACAACCGGCTGGGAGCTGGTCGGCGTGGAGGGTCTGCTGCCGGAGTTCACCTTCTTCGAACACCTGGCCAATCGACGCTTCCCTGTCACCTGGTGGATTCGTGCGCCGGAACATATCGACTACATCTCCGAACCGGACCTGTTCCACGATCTGTTCGGCCACGTGCCACTATTGATGAATCCGATCTTCGCCGACTACATGGAGGCCTATGGACGCGGCGCCATGAAAGCGCACGGCATCAACGAGCAGGCACTGCTCAACCTGACCCGGCTGTACTGGTATACGGTCGAGTTCGGCTTGATCCAGACCGCCGCGGGCCTGCGTATCTATGGTTCGGGCATCGTCAGTTCCAAGGGCGAGTCGATCTACTGCCTGGAGTCGGATGCGCCCAACCGCATCGGCTTCGACCTGGAGCGCATCATGTCCACCCAGTACCGCATTGACACGTTCCAGCAAAGCTATTTCGTCATCAACGATTTCGAGCAGCTATTCGAAGCCACGCGTCCGGATTTTGCGCCGATATACGACCGCCTTGCCGACCGTTCATCCATTCCGGCACGCGAGACACTGGAAAGTGACCGTGTGCTGCACCGCGGAACGCGCGAAGGTTTTTCCACTGACGCCGACACGTAAGGACGCCCTGGCGGAACCGCATGCTCTGGAGCACCTGGCATGCAGGACGTTACGTCCCCGGCATGTGAACTGCTAGCCTTGCGCCTATCCATGCAGGCCAACCTTCCATGCCCGCCACGACCGATGATGCCCACACTCTGACCGCCCTGCGCGGCGACGTGATCAGTTTTCGCGGGGACCCGTTTGCGGACGGACTGGACGCAAGCATGGTTGTGGACCGCGATGCCCTGGTCTGCATGCGGGACGGACATATCCTGTCCGTCGGTCCCGCCGCGGTAGGGCTGCCCAGCTTGCCCGAAGGCACGCCGGTCGAACATCTTTCCGGCGCCCTGATCACTGCGGGTTTCGTCGACACCCACGCGCACTATCCGCAACTGCCGATCATCGGAGCACGCGGCCTGCCGCTGCTGGACTGGCTCGAACGCCATACGTTTCCAGCCGAACAGGCCTATGCCAACATCGATTATGCACGGGAAATGGCGCGGCTTTATTTCGCTGAAAACCTGGGCAACGGCATCACCACGGCGTCCGTGTTCTGTACCGTACATCCCGAATCGGTGGACGCGTTGTTCGAGGTCTCGCATGCGCTGGGTCTGCGCACCGTCGCCGGCAAGGTGCTGATGGATCGGCATGCGCCCGCCGCCTTGCTTGATACCGCGCAATCCGGATATGACCAGTCCAGGGACTTGCTCGAACGCTGGCACGGACGGGGTCGCCAGCGATATGCCATCACACCGCGGTTTGCGGTCTCGTCCAGCCCGGCGCAGCTCGAAGCGGCCGCAAGCCTGTGGCGGGAACACCCGGACTGCCACGTGCAATCGCATCTTTCCGAAAACCTGCAGGAAGTCGCCCGGGTCAGGCAGCTGTTTCCGCAGGCACGGGACTATCTGGACGTCTACGATCGCCACGGGCTCGTCGGACCCCGCGCGATCTATGCGCACGGTGTTCATCTGGAAGAACGCGAGTTTGCGCGTTGCCACGAAAGCGACACGGCTCTGGCGCACTGCCCAACATCCAACCTGTTCCTGGGCAGCGGTCTGTTTGATCTTGCTTCAGCCACGCGCAGGGATCGTCCGGTGCGCGTGGGATTGGGCACCGATATCGGCGCTGGTACCAGCTTTTCGATGCTGCAAACCATGGACGAAGCCGGCAAGGTGTCCCAGTTGCGTGGCCACGCGCTGACCGCAGGCCACGCGCTCTACCTGGCCACACTGGGCGGCGCACGTGCACTGCACCTGGATGATCGGATCGGTCGTGTTGCCCCCGGCATGGAGGCCGATCTGGTGGTACTGGACCTGCACTCCACGCCTCTGATGCGTGCGCGCATGACGCACGTCGACACCCTCGACGAGGCCCTTGCGGTGCTGATGACGCTGGGCGACGACCGCGCCGTGCGCGCAACATGGGTGGCCGGCGTGAAACGCCACGAACGCGAACGGATGCCGCCCGCTCATTAGGTCATGCGCTAGACCTTCGGCGTATGCCCGTGGTCGAGGTAATCGGACAGGTTGGTGTTTTCGACCAGATCCTCCCAGGTGACCACGCCGAGCACGCTGCGCGCGTCTTCCATGGTGCCGTCCAGCGTCATCACCGCATTGCGACATTTCTGCCGACGCAGCACCGCAATCAGATCGAACACGCGAATCGCGCTCTCGACCACGACCACATGGGTATCGGCCAACTCGCGCAACGGCATCTCCGGTTCCAGTCCACGCCGGGCAGCGCGCAGGGTCCGTGCCGGTACCACGCCGACCAGTCGGCCGTTTTCCACCAGCACCACCCGCGGCGTCCTGTTGTGATGGCGTCGCCCATATTCCAGGGCCTTGGCCAACGTGGCATCGGCCTCCAGGCACATGAATGGCGCGCGTATGAACTCAAGCGCGCGCCGGGCCAGATACAGCTGGCTCTGGATGGCACTGGGTATGCGCTGTCCGCGCCGGCTCAGCTTGAGGGTGTAGATGGTGTCTGCCAACAGCAGGCGGCGCATCGAATAGGCCACCGATACGGCGATGATCAGCGGAATGATGGCGTGATAGTCGCGTGTCATCTCGAACGTCATCACCACCGCCGTGACCGCCGCTCCGGTGCTCGCGCCGACCATGCAGGCCATGCCGATGACGGCGGCATTGGCCGGATTGACGTCCACGCCCGGAAATATCACCTGCACTGCGGATGCGAAGGTCGCGCCCAGCGTGGCGCCGATGAACAAGGCCGGGGAAAACACGCCGCCGGAAGCGCCCGAACCCAGGGTCAGCGAAGTGGCCAGTAGTTTCAGCAAGGCCAACAGAAGGACCAGCCCGCCCGCGGTCAGGGTGCCGTTGAGAATGTCCTGGATGGTCGCGTAACCGACGCCCTCGATGTAGTAGTGGCCCGTCTGGCGGAGCAGCAGCCACATCATCACGCCGACGATGGCCATGCCCAGCATGTGCCGCACATAGTCGTTGCCGGGGATGCGCTTGAACAGGTCCTCGAACCAGTAGATCGAGCGCGTGAAGATCATCGCCGCAATGCCGGTCAGGAGCCCCATGACAATATAGGCACCCAGGGCAATGCCCGGACCGAGGGCCGCATGATCCAGGGTCAGCGGCGGCACGATGAACGAGGGATGGTCACCGAAGAACACGCGCCCGATCAGGCTTGCCGTGCCGGTTGCGATCATCACCGGGATCAGGGTCCGGGCGCTGATCTCCACCAACAGGATCTCGGCAGCGAAAAGTACCCCGCCGATCGGCGTATTGAAGGTCGCGGCAATACCCGCTCCACCACCGCACGCGATCAACGCCAGGCGCTGCCATTCGGGGATACGTGTCCATTGCGCCAGCATCGAGCCGAAGGTCGCACCAATCTGGATGATCGGTCCCTCGCGCCCCACCGCACCACCTGTGCCGATGGAAATCGACGAAGCCAGTGCCTTGATCAGCGCCACGGGCGCGCGGATCACTCCGCGCTTGAAATGCACCGCATCGATCACTTCGGGCACCCCGTGCCCCTTGGCTTCGGGGGCGAAGGTCTTGATCAGGAAGGTGACGATCACTGCACCGATGATCGGCACCACGATGATGAACACGCCCCACGGGCTGGCCGCGGTATGCAGCAGCGTGTCGAAATCGGTGCTGGCATGGCCGAAAAAGGCCAGGTTGTGGAACAGGGCGATCAACTTGCGGAAAGCCACTGCACCCAGGCCTGCAACCACGCCCACCGCCACGGCCATGGCGGCCATCAAGCTCTCGTTTCGTGCTTCCCTGAGCAGGTCGCGTTGACCCATGGCGATGTTCTTTCGCACGTATTGTCCCCGCCGTGTCTGAAGCGCGTGTGGTTCCGGCAACCTTTCCCGTCATGCGCCGGCCGCTGCAATACCCCACGCAAGTGATCCCTTTCATCCTCGGCCTTGTGGCCACGCATTGCAATCCGACCTTCGCCCCAGCCTGGCCACGCAGGCTTCGTCGTGGTCAACGTTTCGCGCAATCACAACTGAACGCCGGTTCCGGCCCGCCTTCGGCGATGAAGCGGTCGATGCGCCGGGCCAGCACCGGCAGGGGCACCGATCCGGTCGACAGCACAGTGTCATGGAAGGCGCGGATGTTGAAGTTCGATCCAAGAGCCTTTTCCGCCTTGGCGCGCAGGCGCCGGATCTCCATGTAGCCCAGCTCGTAGCTCAACGCCTGACCTGGCCAACTGATATAGCGGTCCACCTCGTTCTCGATTTCGCGCCGGCTCAAGGCCGTGTTCGCAAGCATGTAGTTGATCGCCTTTTGCCGGCTCCAGCCCATGTGGTGGATGCCGGTATCAACCACCAGCCTGCAGGCGCGCCACATCTGATAGGTCAGGAAACCGAAGCGCTGGTAGGGCGTCTTGTAGATCCCCATGACGTTGCCCAGGTACTCCGAATACAGCGCCCAACCCTCGCCATAGGCCGAGATATACCCGTCGCGCCGGAATGCCGGCTGATTGTTTGCCTCGCTGGCCAGTTCCAGCTGCAAGGCATGCCCGGGATAGGATTCGTGCAGGGTCAGCGCGGGCATGTCGTACAGCGGGCGGGATTTCAGGTCGTACGTGTTGACGAGGTACACACTGGGGCCGCCGCGACCCGAGGTGTAGTAGGGCGCAATACCCGCGGGCACCGGCTCGATGGTGAAGCGCTCTCGCGGCAAATGGCCGAACAAGCGCGACAGCTGGCCATCCACCTCCTTGGCGACCCAGGCGGTTTTGTCCAGCAGTTCCTGCGATGTCCGGGCATAGAACCTGGGATTGGTGCGCAGGTACGTCAGGAAGTCGAAAAAGCTGCCATTGAATCCAGTTGCACGCATGGTGCGCAGCATCTTTGCGTGGATCCTGGCGACCTCCCGCAATCCGATGGAATGAATCGCGTCCGGTCCCAGGTTCAGCGTGGTGTACTGCAGGATCTGCTGCCGATAGTAGGCCTTGCCATCGGGCAGCGACTCTGCAGCCAGCGTGGTACGCGCTCGCGGCAGATACACATGATCGAAGAACACCAGGAGCCGGGCGTAGGCCGGTGTCAGCTGTCGCGCAATCACCCTCCGGGCACGTTCACGCAATGCTTCGGCCTGAGTCTTCGGGATGTTCCCCGGCATCTGCCTGAATGGTTTGTAATAAGGACTATTCGTCGGGTTCTTGCGTTGCGCCTCTTCGGCGATCGAACGATCGCGCCCGTCCAGCACGGCACGCGGCACGCTGAATCCTCGCGCCAGGCCCAGCCGCATGTCGGCTTCCTCCTGTGCAAAGTAGCGCGGTACCTGCGCCAACTTTTGCAGATAGGCGCGGTAATCCGCCACGCTGCGCAGTTGATCTCCACCCAGCTGTTCGTAAAGGTCCGACCAGAAGGCCGAGTCGCTGTTGAATGGCATTTGCCAGGTCTTGAAGCGACCGTCGCTGACGAAATTGGCGATCTGTCGATGGTAGACCGCGTAATTGACCTGATTGGCCGGCGACAGCGCCTTGACGTCCAGCGCATCCAGCTCGGACAGCACATGCGTCCAATAGGATAGTCGCTCCTGCTGACTTTTTGCGTCCACCGTGTCCAGACGACTGTTGTCGGGCAATGCCCGCCCTCGAGGCCCGGAGGAAGCCCCGCTTCGCCACGCCCACTCCTGGGTATAGATGGTCTTGAAGCGGGCGTCCGCATCCGCGTTCTGGCCCTGCGCCCTTGCCTGCGCCAAGGGTCCCAGCACAAGAGCGGCCAGCATCAGGCCACCCAGCAGCATTCGATTCATCGTCGAATTTCCTCGCGCACGATTGGATCAGGCCATCATTGCAGACATCTACACACGACCACCGGGCCGTCGGTCAAGCAGCGAATCATTTCATCGCAACCTCGCGGACAGCGCGAGCATGGCCTTGAGCCAAGCATCAAGTCCCTGTTCCGGCACATCCTCGAAACCATCGCCGGCGGCGTCGATCACGCTGATGCGGTCGAGGCGGAAATTGCGGAACTTCGCGCGCCGCCGGCAGCGCGCGCCGGAGTCCACTTGTCGCCCCAGAACACCAGGCACAGCGGTATCGATGATACGCGCGCCGAATGAGTCGCGGAGGTTGCGCTAGTTCGTGCGTTGCAAGACTCCCAGGATTCGTGCCATTTCCGCCCGGGCAGCGCCGTCCGCCGTCTGTGCAGGGACTGGAGGAACATGAAAAGCCGATCTGCGCGACGCATGCGACCGATCATCGCGTTGACGCAGCAACCGGGCGAGCCATACCCTCAGACCCCCTGCTGCGATGCCGCCAGTTCGGCGTCCATCTGCGTCGCGCGCTGCATCGCCGGACGTCCCATGACGCGGTCGATGTAGGCGCGGAACAGCGGTGTGTCCGGCACCAGGTCAAAACCGACCGTCCAGTTCAGCGCCGTGCCCCATAGGACGTCTGCGGCGGTGAAGCGTTCACCAAGCAGCCATGGCCCGGTCTCGAGCTGTTGGCTTAACGTGTCCAGCACTTCCTGCCAGGTACCGTAGGGCGAGGTCGCGCGTAGCGCTGGTTCGCGTTTTTGTGATCGGTCGACTACGGCTGGCTCGAAGCACGATCCGTAGTACACCATCCAGCGCAGGTATGGGCCGCGCAGTGGATCTCCGATCGTTGGCGCCAGGACTTTTTCCGGGTACAGGTCGGCCAGATACAACATCACCGCCGGCTGCTCGGTGACCAACGCCTTTCCATGGCGGATCGCGGGCACCTTGCCCATCGGGTTGATGGCCAGATATTCAGGTTCGCGCTGGGTGCCGGCCTTGAGATCCAACACCTGCAGGTCGTAGTCCACTCCCAATTCCTCCAGCAGGGCGCGGGTACCGCCCGAACGGCTATGTGGAGCATGGAAAAACGTGACGAATTCGGTCTGTGCCATGTGACTCTCCGAGAATGGTTCGCGACAGTTCCATTTTGCACCCGTCCGGTCCCGGCGTCCTGTCAACAGGCTCGGACAACCTGAACAGATGTTTTGCAGCCTCCTGCTTCGGCTTTCGAGTACGTCCCGAGTCCGCGACAATGGTGACTCTTCATTCAAGGACACTCGTCATGAAATCGATCACCCTGACCCAGTTCCTGACCGAGGAGCGCCGCGCCGGCCACGGCAACACCGACCTGAACCAACTGCTGGAAGTGGTCGCTCGCGCCTGCAAACGCATTGGTGTGGCCACTGGAAAGGGGGCACTGGGTGGCGTGCTTGGGGAAGCCGGATCGGAAAATATCCAGGGCGAGGCGCAGAAAAAGATGGATGTGCTGTCCAACGAAATCCTGCTCGACGCCAATGCCTGGGGCGGCCATCTGGCCGCTTGCGCGTCCGAGGAAATGGAAGATCCCCAGCAGATTCCCGATGCCTACCCCAAGGGCGGTTATCTGTTGCTGTTCGATCCGCTGGATGGCAGCTCCAATATCGACGTCAATGTTTCCGTGGGAACCATCTTTTCCGTACTTAAACGACCCGAAAACAGCGGCGACGACGCCGCGACAAGCGAATTTCTGCAAGCCGGTCGTGAGCAGGTTGCCGCGGGGTACGTGGTCTATGGTCCCAGTACGGTGCTGGTGCTGACCATTGGTCACGGCAGCCACGTGTTCACCCTTGACCGTGAGGTCGGCAGCTTCATCCTCACCCAGCGCGATGCGAAGATTCCGCAAGAAACCTCCGAATTTGCCGTCAACATGTCCAACCAGCGCCATTGGGAACCTCCGATGCAACGCTACGTCGGCGACCTCCTTGCGGGCGAGCAGGGTCCGCGGGGGCGTGATTTCAACATGCGCTGGGTGGCCTCGATGGTGGCTGACGTGCACCGCATCCTGACCCGTGGCGGCATCTTCAGCTATCCGATCGATGCCAGCATCCGCGAACAGGGCGGCAAGCTGCGACTGATGTACGAGGCCAATCCGATGGCCTTCATCGTCGAACAGGCCGGTGGCGCGGCCAGCACCGGTCGTGGTCGCATCATGGACATCCAGCCCGATGCACTGCACCAGCGCGTACCGGTCTTCCTGGGCTCCAGGGAAGAAGTCGAGACCGCCGAACGCTATCATCGCGAGACTCCCCATTGATGGTCCACACCCATGCATGTGAGTCACCCCCCGTTATGGACTCATGACGTCGTCCTGCACGGCGCCGGCGGCTTGCTTGCCGCACTGATACTCGCCTGGTTGCTGCTGGCCGAGCCGCTGCTTGGGCTGCGTTCCTTTCGTGATTTTTTGCGCGCGCTGCAAGGCGGTGACACGCATGCTCGAACCCGCTTCTACCGGCGCTGGATCGTGCAGAGCTGGGGCTTGATGGTGCTGCTACTGGGGCTTTCGATCTACGGCTTTGGCTGGACACCCGCCCAGCTCGGATTGCGCATGCCGCAACTGCGCCAATCATGGCCTTGGGCGTTCCTTGGCGGTCTGGTGCTGTCATTGTGTTGCGGAGCGCTGATCGGCGCGATGCTGGCGCGACGGCACAGAAAGTCATCCGTTGACGCGGTTTCGAAACCTGCCAGACACTCCGCGGCAGAGGTCTTGAACATGCTCCCGCGCACGCCGGCCGAACGCGGATGGTTCACCGTGCTTGCGGTCACCGCAGGCATCACCGAAGAAGTGATCTGGCGTGGACTGCTGCTGGCTTTGCTGGTGGCCACGATTCCCGGGTTGCCCATGTATGCGCAGGCACTGGCACTGTCCGTGGCGTTCGGCTGGGCGCACCTGTACCAGGGCGTGCGCGGCATGCTCGGCACCGCGATCCTGGGCGGCGTGTTGACTGCGCTGTACCTGACTACGGGCAGCCTGCTGCTGCCGGTGATCGTGCATGTGCTGATCGACCTCGCGGCCATGCTGCAGACACCTCGCCCCAAACGCACCCCCACGCACGACCATCCTGTTGCCTGATTGCAAGGCTCCACGATGGGGCCCGGGAATCTGAATGCTTGACATGCACCCAAGTGTATTGTTGTATTGATACACATGGATGCATCGATTCTCACCATACACCCGGCTTCACCGGAGCCGATCTACCGGCAGATCGTCGACCAGCTGCGTCGACTGATCGCTGCCGGACAGCTCGCTGTGGGCGAGAGGCTGCCTTCGGTGCGTGATGTTGCGGGATTTCACGCCATCAACCCGATGACGGTATCGCGTGCCTACGGACTGGCTGAATCCGAAGGCCTGCTGGAACGCCAGCGCGGCAAGGGCATGGTGGTCGCATCCGGTCCAACCGGCAGCCAGTCCGCCCGTGAGCGGATGCAGCTGCTGGAACCACACCTGAAGGAGACTGCGCGTCAGGCGCAGGAACTGGAACTGCCTGCCGACACGGTGTTACGGCGGCTCAAACATTTGCTGGGGAACTGACGCCATGAATGCCGTACTTCGCACGGACGACGCACCGATGCCCATGCCGCTGGTCGCGCAAGGACTCAAGCACGCCTATGATGGACACAACGCCCTGCTGAATGTCGATCTGGAATTGCACGCGGGCAGTGTGCTGGGCCTGATCGGACGCAACGGTGCCGGCAAATCGACGCTGATCCGGGCCCTGCTTGGCCTGCTCGAACCACTGGATGGCACCGCCACCGTGTTCGGGGATCCGGCGCTGCACCTCACGGACGCCACCAAGGCACGCATCGCCTACGTCCCGCAGCAGCCCGAGGCGCTGGCCTGGCTGACTGCTGCGCAAATGTTCGGGTACCTCGCGCGTTTCTATCCACGCTGGGACGCTGCTTTTGTCGAACGCACGCTGGACCGTTGGGAACTACCCGGCAACCGGATGCTGGCCAAGTTCTCCCCCGGCGAACGACAACGCATCGACCTGATTCGCGCCCTGGCCTCGCAACCGGAATTGCTGGTCCTGGACGAACCGGCCGCGTCACTGGATCCGGTGGCCCGTCGCGACCTGTTGCGCGAGGTGGCCCTGCGCGCGGGCGACGCCGGTGCCACGGTCCTGTTCTCCACGCATATCGTCTCCGACCTGGAGCGCGTGGCGTCGGATATTGCCTTCCTGCACCAGGGTCGGCTGCTGCTGCACTGTCCGCTCGACGAGACCAAGGAGCGCTATGCACGACTGTGGTTGCCCGCGAACCAGAGCGGTGCCGCCCCACCCCATGCGCTCAGCCGGCATCGCCAAGCCGACGGCAGTCTCAGCCTGGTGGTGGGGCGCGGAGACGATGATCAATGGCCTGCGGCGGCCACGCTTCCCGGCGCCCGCCTGGACGCACTGGGACTGGAGGACCTGTTTGTGGAGATCGCCGAATGAGTCCTCGCTTCCACGCTGCCTTGCCCTGGCCTGTGCGCAAGACACCGCGTCAGGCCCTCGTGAAAACGCCGCGGCTCCCATGGGCGCAGCCCCATACCTACACGTTTGCCGCTGCGAGGATGACCTCATGGATCTGAAACGCGCACTGTTGGCCCCATGGATGGCCGCACCTGTCTCGATGCGCTGGCTCATCGGCAGCGTGACCCTGCTCTGTGCATTGGCCAGTCTTGGCCTTTGCCTTTTTTCCCCTTTCGGGGACCGTGCGACTGCCAGTGTCTTCGTATTTTGCCCCGCAGTAGGCCTGATCTGGGTCTACCTTTTGCCTAATACGCTGTTGCTGTATCACCAGGCCCGCGACTTGTGCCTGCCGGGAGTGCAACGGGACGTGCAGCTCAGCCTTGTCCTGTATGCCGGGCTGAGCACGGCGCTGCCTGCACTGCTGCTCGGGCTGGACCATGCACAGGTCGCTACGGCTACGCTGGTGCTGGGACTGACGGCCCTGGTTCCCTTTCTGTACACCACCTTGCCACGGGTCTTTTCCCTTTTCCTGTGTTTTCTGCCGCTGCTGCTTTCCAATCTGCATGCACATTGGCAGCCAGCGCCGCCTGGCGAACCCGGCTTCACGCTATGGGCCTCACCGCTTGCCGGCGCGCTGCTGCTGCTGGCGGCGTATCGCTGGAGGCGTCTTACCCATCAAGACGTGTATTTCACCGGTTTGATGCGCCCCGTCGTCTTTGGGCTCAACCAGAATCTCAGGCAGCTCCTCAAAGGGGATGGCTATGTCCCGGCACGACCGGCGCTGGATCCGATTCGCCTGCTTATCCAGCGCCCTTCATGGCTGCAACCGGACGTGGACCTTCGTCACACGGGGCCGCAATACCGCCATCGCTCCTTGCGCGTGGCCCTGGGTGGTACCTGGCTGCCGGAGCGTCCATGGTCTCGCTTGCGGCGAATGGTCCTCAGCATGGTCTTCTTCATCCCGCTGATCCTGATCTGGGTGCTCGTCTTGCATACATCCAACCAACAGGATCTGGCCTTCGCCGTGATCCGTGCGGATGACGCGTTGCTTATTCAGATAGGTCTTGGGATCGCGTGCTGGATGGTCGCTCTTGCGCATGCGACGACGATCCGACGTAAATGGGGGCGTCCCAATAACGAAATACCGCTGCTGGCACTGCTGCCGGGTCTGGGGCATGGTGAGGCGGAACACCGCCACCTGCTGCTTGCGGTAGTGGGTCAACCCCTACTGCAGCTACTCGCACTGGGTGTTTTGATGGTCGTGCTGGGACGACTCGCGGGCTTGGATTTGCCGGGAATGATTTTTCTTTCGCTGACGGCACCGGCCTGCATCGCAATGGCTGTTGCTGATCTGCTGTTGACGCTCGGCCATGCCGATGCGCTGCAGTTTCGCCTGCTGCACTGGCTGGTGATGCCTGCCGGGATGGTGCTGACGTCGCTCAGCATCTCCCTTCCCCCGCACTTCCATGACGGTTCCATCCTTGCACCCATGCATCTTGTCGCGACCTGGGTGCTCACGTTTGGCTGGGTCGTGTGCCTTTGCGGGATCCTCTGGTTCGCGGTTGCTGGTTGGCGTCTGTATCAACGCCAACCGCATCCCTACCTGATTTGCGCCTGCTATTGATTCATTGAATACTCAAGGCATGTCGTTCTCAGGAACAGATCATGTCCCGCATTCCCTATGTTCTGACCGCAAGCCGCGTTGCCTGTTTGTGGCAGCTGCCGATCGAACGCGCCAAGCACATCGTGCATGCACAACTGCGCAATCTCGGCTTGATCACGCAACGGATGCTTGCACTTCTTGGACTGACTTGTTTTATTTTGTCTTTAGGCCTGTTTGATTTCGCCCTTGCCGGTTACACGTCAACGTCGTTAGTTTTTCTGGTAGACCTGACTTTTGCCATTTTATATTTGTTGATCATTTTGCAGGTGCCACATCGCCTGTTGGCACGTCAGGCCATCATCCACGATGCGGAAATCATCCGCGCCAGGAACCCCGATGCCGCGCAGACATTGCAGTTGGCGTCGGGCATGCATCCGCACTGATCGCAGGGTATCCAGGGCCTGGCGTTGGGGGGCTCACACAGTCTCCATCGGCCAGGTAACCCGTTCCCATGGCTGCTCGTGCGCGACCCGAAGGTTTCTGCAACTCTCTTTACGATGCTCGTGCATCGGCGAGTGACGCCATGATCTCCCCTGTGTCCACAGGTGAAAGCGGCCTCCCATACGTTCGATGGATGCAAGTCTGCGCTGGGTTTTCTCCCATGGCCCGTAGCGCGGTCACTACAGCGAGAGCACGCCGGAACGAACGGCAACCAAGGGCTCGTACGTACAATAATCACCCCGTGCTCACGCCGGAAGTTCCGACGCATGATGCCGCACGTTATCGATTGAGTAACCGGATGAGGCGCTGGAACAACGCGCCATAGGGCGGGTTGAACACGCGTACCCCATTGAGTCGTGCCTGGTGGAACACCGGCTTCATCTTGGAAAAGGTTTGAAAGCCTGCCTTGCCATGGTAGACACCCATACCCGAATCGCCGACTCCCCCGAAGGGCAATCGGTG
>NZ_JAQIBU010000143.1 GCF_027858935.1 Oleiagrimonas sp.
GCTGGATCCACCACAGGGAATCGTGATCATGATGCACAAGCCGTTGGGCGTGGTCTGTTCACACAAGGGTGAAGGTGAGCGCGTCTACGATCTTCTGCCCGAGCGCTTCACGCGACGGCGCCCGCAAATTTCAAGCATCGGTCGACTGGATCGTGATTCCAGTGGTCTGCTGCTTTTCACCGATGATGGCCAGTTTCTGCACCGGGTGATCTCACCGCGCAGTCATGTGCCCAAGAGGTACCGTGTCCGGCTGGAAAGAGACCTGAACGGTGAGGAAGCGGATCTGTTCGCTGCTGGCCAATTGGTGCTCAAGGGCGAGGACACACCAGTGGGGCCCGCGATGCTGGAGGTGATCGATCCACGCAATGCCCGCATCACGATCCATGAGGGACGCTATCACCAGGTACGGCGGATGTTCGCCGCCGTTGGAAACCATGTTCAGGACCTGCATCGTGAAGCGATCGGTGGCCTGATGCTGGATGATCTCGAGCCGCGGGCATGGCGCATGCTGCAGGCATCCGAGATGGCGTCCATCATGGCCCCGAACGCGGACACTTGTGATTCATCCACAGAGACCGGATCTCCCTGACATGCATGCAGATGATCAACACGTAACCGCAACCCCGGGTTCCGAGTTGCCGGCATTGAAATTCGACAATGCGTTCGTACGTGCCTTGCCTGGCGATCCTGAGCGCAAGTCGCTCGAACCGCGCAGCGTGTCGGGCGCGGTGTATTCCCTTGTCCAGCCGCAAGCCATGCCCGCGCCGAAGCTTCTGGCCTGGTCGCCGGAATTGGCCCGAAGGATCGGATTTACCCAGAAACAGGTGCAATCCGAGGCCTTCGCTCAGGTCTTTTCCGGAAACCTTCAGCTGGATGGCATGCAGCCGTTCGCCACCAATTACGGCGGACACCAGTTTGGCCATTGGGCCGGACAGCTCGGCGATGGTCGTGCGATTTCGCTGGGAGAGTTGATCGATGCGGATGGATGCCGGCTGGAACTGCAGCTGAAGGGAGCCGGACGCACACCCTATTCACGTGGTGCAGACGGACGAGCGGTGTTGCGTTCCTCGATCCGCGAGTTCCTTTGCAGCGAAGCCATGCACCATCTGGGCATCCCCACGACGCGTGCACTGTCGCTGGTTGCCACGGGAGAGTCGGTGCTGCGGGACATGTTCTACGACGGTCATCCTGCACCTGAGCCGGGTGCCATCGTGTGTCGCACCGCGCCCTCATTCATTCGTTTTGGCCATTTCGAGCTGCCTGCCAGTCGCGGCGATACGAGGTTGCTGGAACAACTGGTCGAGTTCACCATCGAACGCGATTTTTCCGAGTTGCCCGGGAGCGGTGCCGCCCGCCGCGCGGAATGGTTTTCCGAGGTTTGTGCCCGTACGGCGCGCATGGTTGCCGAATGGATGCGCGTGGGTTTCGTTCACGGCGTGATGAATACCGACAACATGTCGATCCTGGGACTGACCATCGATTACGGGCCGTATGGCTGGATCGATGATTTCGATCCGGACTGGACACCCAACACCACAGATGCTCAGGGGCGCAGGTACCGCTTCGGCCATCAGCCGCGCGTGGCCTACTGGAATCTGACCCGGCTGGCAGGAGCGCTGGTGTCGGTGATGGACAACGACCAGGCGTTGCATGCGGGCTTGCAGCGTTACCTGGATGTCTATGCCGCCTGTGATCGCAGGATCGTGGCTGCGAAACTGGGGCTGTCCGAGTGCGCGGACGAGGACATCGAGCGGATGCAGGACCTGCACCAGATCATGCGCGATGCGCAAATGGACATGAGCATCACCTACCAGGCGCTATCGGAGATCGATCCCTCGCATCCGTCCGTCGAACCGCTGCAACCGGCGTTTTACGACACCAGTTTGGCGCAGCGTCACGGGGATGCATTGAGAACCTGGCTCTCCGGTTATGTGGGGCGCCTGCTTCGGGACCCGCTCGATGCGCAGGCCCGCCGCACGCGCATGCATGCCGCCAATCCTCGGTTCGTGTTGCGCAATTACCTGGCACAACAATCCATTGATCGCGCAACGCAGGGAGACTACGCAGGCATTTCCGAATTGCTCGATGTCATGCGCCGACCGTATGACGAACAGCCGGGCAGAGAAGCGTTTGCCGCGCGACGCCCGGAGTGGGCCCGGCACCGCGCGGGCAGCTCGATGCTTTCCTGCAGTTCCTGAGGTTTCAGAATGCCTCGGCGCTTGCCTTGGACCAGTCGTAGGCGTATCTGACCGGGATGCTTTCGCCGAGCAGGGCACCTTCCTCGATATCCGGATACAGCTCCTGGAAACTGCGCGCCTTTTGATCGGGCTGGCGTTCGAAAATATGTTCGGGATTCAGCTGATCCGGATGCGCCACGCCGATCGAACCGGTCATGTCGAGAAAACTGCGGATCGTTGCCGCGTGGTATCGCTTGACGTCCATCGCGCGCTGGTCGACGTTGACCGCGCGTGCTCGCCGTGGGTCCTGGGTAGCCACACCGGTAGGGCAGGTGTTGGTGTGGCAGCGCAGCGCCTGGATGCAGCCTACGGCGAACATCATGGGGCGGGCCACGTTGCACAGGTCCGCGCCAATGGCGATCTTGTGCATCATGTCGAAGCCATCGGTGATCTTGCCGCTGGCGATCAGCCGGATATCCTTGCGTAAGCCACAGCCAATCAGTGCGTTGTGTACCCAGGGCAGGGCCTCGTCAATGCACAGTCCCAGACGGTCGGAATATTCCACGGGTGCCGCGCCGGTTCCGCCTTCGGCACCGTCCACGGTAATGAAATCAGGCAGGATGCCGGTGTCCAGCATGGCCTTGCAGATCCCCAGAAATTCGCTGCGCCGGCCGACACACAATTTGAACCCGACGGGCAACCCACCACTCAGCTTTCTGAGTCGCTGCACGAATTCAAGCAGGCCACGCGGTGAATCAAACTCCGGATGCGCTGCCGGTGAAATGCAGTCTTCCCCCATGGGGACGCCGCGGATCTCGGAAATTTCCTTGTCGACCTTGGCCGCTGGCAGCACGCCACCGTGGCTGGGTTTGGCACCCTGGGATATCTTGATCTCGATCATCCGGATCTCTTCCTTACGTGCCTTCGATTTGAACTGCTCGTCATCGAAGCGTCCCTCCTTGGTGCGACAACCGAAATAGCCGGAACCGATCTCCCAGATCACGTCGGCGCCATATTTGAGATGGTACGGCGTGAGGCCACCCTCGCCGGTGTCCTGTGCGAAACCTCCCAGTTTGGCACCCTTGTTCATGGCCATCACCGCGTGGCTGCTGAGCGCACCGAAACTCATCGCGGAAATGTTCAGGCGCGAACTGTCATAGGGCTTTTCGCATTGCGGCCCACCGATGCTCACGCGCGCAGCGGATTCGGGCACCTTCTTCACCGCAATCGAATGCAGGGCCAGCTTGTAGCCGTTGCTGTCCACGTCGTACTCAGTGCCAAACGGATGCACGGCTTCCTGGCCATGGGCACGGGACTTGATCAGTGCGCGTTCCTGGCGCGTGTAGGGGCGGCCGCTCTTGTCGCTTTCCAGAAAATACTGCCGAATCTCCGGACT
>NZ_JAQIBU010000217.1 GCF_027858935.1 Oleiagrimonas sp.
ATATTGCCGTACAGGGGCCGTCCTTCGCGGATCAGATGCCACGTCACGCTGTTGCAAATACTCTGCATCGGCACGAATTCGTTTGGCGGTGGCGTTTCGGTGTCGTTGATATCGACGTAATAGGCGAAGCGGATGGCATCGCGCCGGTTGTCATACAGCGCGATGTAGAAGTTTTCCGCATACATCAGCGTGCCCAATATGGCGTGCAGGGCGCGCAAGGTCTGGTCCATGTCATGGACGGTGCTCGCCTGGTCCGCGATCGCATACAGCGCGCGTTGCAGACGTTCGGCCTGACCCAGTTGCGAGACAGAGTTGAAAAGGTACGCCAGCTCGCCTTGTTGACGCATCCGGATATCCACGACCAGCTGCAATAGCTGCAAACGATCTTGCTGGAGTGCATCGAGATCTTCAGGAACCCATGCCTCCAGGACACGATGTTCCAGCGGATCGGTGCCCAGGGCCATGCGTCGTGAACCTGCGGGAGCAGCTTCGGCGGCCTGATCCTGCGCGTGCCAGTACACCCGGTATCCCTCCGCCCGCAGTTCCGAGGCCATGACATCGGCCACGGCCTGCGCATCCTTGCTCTGGAAAATGCGCTGGATAGCCTTGTGCATGGCCTCTGTCACGGACAGGACCGGTGTGGCCGCGCTTTTTTTGGCAGCAAAGGTCATGGTATCAAAGTGGCAGAAGTGGCCCCGGATAAGTGTATACCGCGCCTGCGCCGGCTGTCGTGAAGCCCAAAAATGTGCGCTGTGTCACATTATTCGTCATATGCGTCCGACGTGCTGGACAGTGCGAACCAGATCAACTGTTAGCAAAAGGTAAAGAGGCGTATACTGGTGTCCGTGAATAAGATTGGGAACCGGTGACTTTCCATCGGTGTCCAATGCGAACAGCCAACGACCAGTAGTGGGGGCGCGTGTGCGCAGAGTGCTTGCCAGCTTGATCCTGCTGATGCCGCTTGTAGCGGCAGGGCAGACGCTGGGAGCTGTTCGCGCCAATCAGGCCAGTGCCGCCGAGCATGTGGCCACCTACAGCAGTTTGCAGCCGGCCAAGGGCCACGGAAACCTGCTGGTGCCGCTGTGGCGTGATGCGCAGGGACGGATGCTTGCGCTGGTCGCTACCCGGGATTCCGATACCGCAAACAGCCGGGGTGCCCTCGATTTTCGCGTGGTGGACGTCAGCCAGGGTTTTACCTCGGGCTTGCGCTATGACATCGGACCGCACGTGTCTGCATTTGCAGGTCTCTCCCGGCATAGCTGGCTGGTGCCGAAAGCAGCCGCTGCATGCACGCCGAGCGCGGGTGTCGGTTGTCCGGATGCCAATACCCTGGACTCCGCCCGCCTGTTGAACAGCGAGGTGGGTGCCAGCTGGAACGCCAGCCACTATCGTCTGGATCTGAGTCTGGACAGCACCCATCCGCAGGGCAACAGCCTGCTTCTGCCACGTGTGGTGCCCGATGCATCGACCTTCAATGGGGTTCCGTTGTGGGCACTGGACAGCAGCCGCAATCTGTCGGCGCGCGGTCGTCTGTCCCTGGGCAGCGAAACCGGCATTGATCTGGGCGCCAGCGTCGGCCGCATCCGTCTGCTGCCGGGTAACCTGCTGGGTGTCCATTCCCTGGGCCAGCAGTCCTTGAGTCTGGGTATGGACAGCGGGGCACTGAGCGGCCACATCACCGGCCGCATGCTGCAGCCGATCGCCGGGAATCCGGATACCCAGGTGCTGGGCCCCGAGCGCCACTGGACTACCATCGACCTGGGTGTCACTTGGCGCCTGCCGTGGCAGGGCGAGCTGCGGTTTGGTGCGCAGAACCTGTGGTCATCGGGTCAGGCGCCCACCCCGGTGGGCGGTCCCGAGCCTGATCAGTCGCGTATTCCCTACGTGCAGTACCACCAGGATCTGTAGCGCAGCAGCGTCGATATCGCCTTCCCTGGCGATGCCTGCGAGCATATCAATCGGCCTTGCCTATCCGGACGTCGCCGCTGAAGGTCTCGACGTGGATGTGTCCCTTGCCCTCGCCCGAAACACTGTCGATCGATGATCCAGTGCCATGGTTCTTTTCGGTCACTTTGCCGAATGCGGAATGCAGCGAACCGCTGAACGTGGATGCCTTGAGCTTCGCGGAAAGGTCGGCCGGCAAGGTCAGGTGCACGTCGCCGCTGACCGAGTCGATGTCGATGCGTCCATCCGGTTGCAGTGCGCCGGACAGGTCGATATCCCCGGATACGGTGTTCATGGAGACCCTGCCGTAGGGACCGCCCTCGACACGGACATCACCGGAAACTGTCTGGAATTGACCGCTGTCGCCCACCGAGGGAGCCAGTATATCTCCGCTGACGGTCTGGATATCGGCTGTGCGCATGACACCGGACAGCATCACCTGCCCGCTCACCGTGTTGATCTCCACTTTCGGGCTGCTTGCGTCCAGACGCACGTGGCCACTGACGCTGTTGATCTTGATGTTGCCACCGTCCAGACCCTTGGCGTCGGCATCCGCACTGACCACGTCAATGTCCAGGCCAGCGGTCCTGGGAATCTGCACATCGAGCACGGTCGGACCCATGTCGTTGTCGCTGTGCCAGCTGAACCATCCCTTGTGTCCGGGCCCCTTGACGGTGATGTTCAGCGTGTCGCCGTCCCTGGTGATCTCGAGCGGCAGGGCCCCCGTGCCCAGGCTTCCGGTGATGTGGACCTTGTTCTGGTCCCAGGCGGTCACATGCACGGCACCCTTGACATTGTTGATGTGGATCTGGTCATGGGCGCCAACGTCACGGGTCTGGTCAATCGGCGTACCGGAAGCTAAAGCCGGGCTTGCAGCCAGGAACAGGACCAGGGGAAGCAGTTTGATGTATTTCATGATCATCACTCCTCGTGAGGGATGGGTAGGCGGTGCGGGGCGCACGATCAAGGCGCGCTTCGGGGATAGCGTTCAAGGCGCACTTGCTGGGCGTGGGTGCGTTGCTGGATGCGATGCAGGAAGCCGGCATCCGGCGCCTGTTGCATGGCCAGGCGAATTTCACTCTCGGCGGCGTCGAATTCGATCGCGGCGCCGGTCAGGCGCGGGTCGGAGGGTTTCCAGTGGCTTGTCTGCAGAGCAACCCCGCCATCCATTGAAGAGGTGATCGGCAGGCGCAGGGCCATCGTGCCGATCAGCAGGCTGATCAGGGCCACGGCGGCGACCGATGCCCAAGGCAGACGACGGGATGACGTGGTCGCGGTGTGGGGCTGCAGCTGCGATGTAATATCCGGCCACAAGTCACGGCGGGGTTCGATATCGCGCTTGAGTGCGCGGAGCTGGCGACGTTGGTCGAAGGTGTTCATGTGGTTTCTCCCAGAGCGCGGCGCATCAGCGCGCGTGCTCGATGCAGCTGTGCCTTGGAGGTGCCTGTGGCGATATCCAGTTCGGCGGCGATATCGTCGTGGCGCCAGCCTTCCACGTCATGCAGTACGAGGACGGCGCGCGCACGGGGGGGCAAGGTGGCGATGGCCTGTTCGAGTTCCCGGCTTTCGGCCGGGCAGAATGGGGTCTGTGCCGGTTCCTGCAGCGCGTCGGTGTCCAGGTCGGTCACCGGGTCCGATGCATGCGCACGCAAGGCCATCAGCGCAGTGTTCACGGCCAGACGGTACATCCATGTGCCGAAGGCGCTGTGGTGACGGAAACTGGCAAGTTTTCGCCAGGCCGTGACAAAGGCTTCCTGGACAAGCTCCTCGGCACGACCATGGTCGTATCCTGCCAGTCGCAACACCGCGCCATGCACCCGCGCGACGTGGCGCCGGTAGAGCGTTTCGAAAGCGGCGGTATCGCCGGCCACGGCGGCGCGCACCAGTTCGGCATCAGGCATTTCGACTACGGCGGCAGCTACGGAGGCTGGCGGCATCATCGGTCTGGACACGAGGCAGCGGGCATTCATGGTGCCAGCTTTGATGCCGTCCGGTGGCAAAAGGTTTGCAGCCAAACGGTTTTTGCATGGGCCATCCGGATGTGATCGGTGCCGGATTGCGTGGCTGGTGCGGCGTCAGGAGGTGACGGTTACACACCTATGATTGCGGGTTCCCCTCGTCCAGTGCCCGGGTTACGCGCTGCTGCTCGGCCTTGAGCTTTTCGGGCATGCGCGTGCCGTAGCTGTCCAGGTATTCACCGATGTCCTCCAGCTCCTGCTTCCAGGCTGCGGGATCGATCGCGAACAGGGCCTGCAGGGTGTGTTGATCCAGGTCCAGGCCGGCAAGGTCGAGCTCACCATCGGCCGGGATGATGCCGATCGGCGTTTGTACGCCCTGCGCCTGGCCGCTGATGCGCTTGAGCATCCATTCGAGCACCCGCATGTTCTCGCCGAAGCCGGGCCACAGGAAGGATCCATCGTCGCCCTTGCGGAACCAGTTGACGTGAAACACCTTAGGCAACTGGCTGTCGTCCTTGTCGAAGGAAAGCCAGTGGGCGAAGTAGTCCCCGAAGTTGTAGCCGCAGAAGGGTTTCATCGCCATCGGGTCGCGGCGCACGACGCCGACCTTGTCGGTGGCCGCAGCGGTGGTTTCCGAGGCCATCGAAGCGCCAAGCAGCACGCCGTGGGTCCAGTCGCGGGCCTCGAAAACCAGAGGTACCAGCGACTGTCGCCGACCACCAAAGACGATCGCCGAGATCGGCACGCCGTGGGCGGCCTCGGTTTCCGGTGACCAGCTCGGGCACTGGCTGGCCGAGACCGTGAATCGCGAATTGGGATGGGCGGCGGGACCATTGCCGCTGTTTGCGTCGCGTCCCTGCCAATCCTTCGCCGGGGTACCTTCGCCAAGGCCTTCCCACCACGGCTGCATGTCGGCGGTCACGGCAACGTTGGTGAAGATGGCATCGCGACCGAGCATCGCCAGCGCGTTGGGATTGGTCTTCCTGCTGGTCCCCGGGGCGACTCCGAAGAACCCGGCTTCGGGGTTGATGGCCCACAGTTGTCCGTCTTCACCGGGGGTCATCCAACAGATGTCGTCGCCGACCGTCCAGATCTTCCAGCCATTGGTGGCATAGGGCTCTGGCGGGATCAACATCGACAGGTTGGTCTTGCCGCAGGCTGACGGGAATGCGGCGGCGATGTAGTGGATTTCGCCCTGTGGGTTCTGGATGCCGACGATCAGCATGTGTTCGGCCAGCCAGCCCTCGCTGTGCGCCTGATGGCTGGCGATGCGCAGCGCGTGGCATTTCTTGCCCAGCAGTGCATTGCCACCGTAGCCGGAGCCGTAGGACTTGATCGTCAGCTGTTCCGGGAAGTGCATGATCCAGCGACGCTCAGGGTCAAGTTCGCCGGTCGAATGCAGACCTTTGACAAAGCTTCCTTCGCGTTCGATGCGTTCCTGTGCGGCCTTGCCCATGCGCGTCATGATGCGCATGTTCGCGACCACGTAGGGACTGTCGGTGATCTCGACACCGCAGCGTGCGATGGGCGAGCCGATCGGGCCCATGCAGTAGGGCACCACATAGAGAGTTCGCCCGGCCATGCAGCCCTCGAAAAGGGCGTCGATTTTGGCGTGCGCCTCGGCCGGGTCCATCCAGTGGTTGTTGGGACCGGCGTCCTCGCGATTCGGGTGGCAGACCAGGGTCAGTTGCTCCACCCGGGCCACGTCCTTCGGGTCCGAGCGGTGCAGGTAACAGCCGGGATGGGTGTCCTGATTGAGCTCGATCAGGTCGCCGTTTTCCAGCATCTGATTGACCAGGGCGTGGTATTCGGCTTCCGAACCGTCACACCAGTGCACCCTGTCAGGTCGGGTCAGGCGGGCCGTTTGTTCGACCCAGTCATTCAGCGAATCCAGTGTGCTCGTCATGAAAGTACCGCCTGATTTTGGCGGTCACGGCGGACCGCGGAAAGGCCGAACGGTAATTCGACAGGGGCCGTATTGCAACCGGCGAGGGGTCAAGCAGAGTGGATCGGTCTACCCTGACATGCTGCGCGCAGCGTAGCGCCGAATCGGCAGTGTCAGGGAATCAGCGTCGACGCCACGTGCTCGACATAGGCATCGAATTCCTCGTGACTGAGTCGCGGCATGCCCAGGGCCAGGTTCAACTGCAGGAAGCCGACAAAGGCTGCATAGGCGAGCCGGGCCCGATTCAGCGCCTCCTGACGGGGCATGCTGGTTTGCAGGTAGGCTTCGGTGAGAAAGGCCATGCGTCGCTGCGAGACACGTGTCATCAGCGGCAGTACCACCGGATGGTCCAGCGCTTTCAGCAGGGCAGCATAGATGCGGTGGGACTGCACTTCACGCGCGACCCGGTGGAACAGCTCGCGCAGGCGCTCGCGAGGGTCGCGAATGGGCTCGATCTGGGCCAGAACCTCGGCTTCGTCGTGTTCCTCCCAGCGTTCCAGTGCGGCGTGGAGCAGGGCCTCGCGATTGCGGAAGTGCCAGTAGAAGCTGCCCTTGGTAACGCCCAGGCGACGCGCCAGGGCCTCCACGGCCAATGCGCCGACGCCCTGTTCGGCGATCAGCTCCAGGGCACCGTGTTCCCAGTCCTGGGTGGAAAGGCGAGCACGTTCGGTCTTTTGTCGGGCATTCATGAGTCCATGCTAGCCGCTCCGGGCCCGGATGCAATCGAGGCTTTGCACTGAACCACGGCCGTCAACACCGCTTATGCAGGCAAACCATACGCCGATGCATTGACAGGCAAGGATTCGCCCTTACATACTCATGCGTATGGTAACCGTCCCCGACCAGCACAAAGACGCCTCCTTCATCACCCTCAGTGGTGCCGAAGGGATCGCGCTGGCCGGCGATGTGCGCAATCCGGATGGCCAGCCAACGGTGCTGTTCGCGCACGGTTTCGGCCAGACCCGGCATGCATGGACGAACGCTGCCGAGACGCTGGCTGCGGATGGTCTGCGTTGTGTCAGCTTCGACGCGCGCGGCCATGGTCAGAGCGAGCGTTCCCCGGACGGCTACCACATCGAGCAGTTCTTCGGCGATCTGCACGCGGTGGCCAAGGCACAGCCGCAGCCTCCCATTTTGGTGGGAGCCTCGATGGGCGGTCTGTTGGGACTTGCGGTGGCCGGCGAGCATGCTTCGCCGCCATTCCGAGCCCTGGTGCTGGTGGATATCACGCCGCGCTGGGAAACCTCGGGTGTGCAGCGCATCCTGGATTTCATGCGCGCATGGCCGCAGGGTTTTGCAAGCTACGAGGCCGCCTCCGAGGCGATTGCCGCCTATCTGCCGCAACGCCGGGGGCGCAAGGGCCGCAGTCAACTTGAACCTTTGCTCCGGCGGGGCGAAAACGGCCGGCTCCTCTGGCACTGGGATCCGCGTATGCTGAAAGCCATCGCCGAGGAGGGGCAGCGCTACCAGCCTCGCTTGATCGAGGCGGCGCACAAGATCAAGGTTCCGGTTCTGCTGCTGTCCGGGGGCCGCAGCGACGTGGTTTCGCAGGACACCATTGTTGAGTTTCTCGACATGGTTCCGCACGCCGAGCACATCGAACTGGCGTACGCCACGCACATGCTGGCGGGTGATGCCAATGAGGCATTCACTCGCGCAATCCGCACCTTCGTGGGTGCCCTTGATGCCAGTGCCGAACCCTCCGGCCGCACCGCACGAGCGGATGCGGAGCCCATCAACCGTGGAGCAGAAAGCTGATCCACGGCAATGTACCCCTGCCGCTTCACGGAGCGCGCATCCTTCGATACAGGTGATTCCTAGATGTCTGCCCTGATTCCCATTCTGGTCGCCCTGATTGTTTCCGCTGTCTGCGCCTATCTGCGCGTGGGCCTGCGCTTGTGGACGATACTGACGGCGGCTTTCGTTATCGTGCTGGGCCTGCTTGCCGGCGCGCCCGTGACGACCACCATCGTGATGGTCGTATTTGCACTGATCGCAGTTCCGCTGAACCTGGACGGCGTCCGCCGTCGTTATCTCAGCGCGCCGATGCTGAAAGTGTTTTCAAAGGTCATCCCGAAACTTTCCGATACCGAGCAGACCGCTCTGGAAGCCGGCACCGTCGGGTTTGAAGGCGAATTGTTCTCGGGCAAGCCGGACTGGACAAAGCTGACCCGTCAGCCCATGCCCGCGCTCAGTGCCGACGAGCAGGCGTTCATGGATGGTCCGGTCGAAGAACTGTGCGGCATGCTGGATGAGTGGCAAGTCACCCACGAACTGGCAGACCTGCCGCCCCAGGTATGGGATTTCATCAAGCAGAACAAATTCTTCGGCATGATCATCCCGAAGCAGTACGGCGGTCTGGAATTCTCGGCGCTTGCGCATTCGGCGGTGCTGCAGAAGGTGGCCAGCATCTCCGCGACCGCGGCTTCGACCATCGCGGTCCCCAATTCACTGGGTCCGGCTGAACTGCTGCTGCACTACGGCAGCGACGAGCAGAAGAACCATTTCCTGCCGCGGCTTGCGGATGGTCGCGAGGTACCATGCTTCGCGCTTACCGGCCCCCAGGCAGGCTCGGATGCCACTTCGCTGCCGGACTACGGCATCGTCTGCAAGGGCGAGTACGAGGGGGAGGAAGTGCTGGGTCTGCGTCTGACCTTCGACAAGCGCTACATCACACTGGCCCCCGTGGCCACCGTGGTCGGTCTGGCCTTCCGCATGTATGACCCGGACCAGTTGCTGGGCGATATCGAGGATCTGGGCATCACTCTGGCATTGTTGCCGCGCGAAACGGAGGGTCTCGAGATCGGGCGTCGGCACCTGCCGTTGAACATCCCGTTCCAGAACGGTCCGGTTCGCGGCAAGGATATTTTCGTGCCGCTGACCACATTGATTGGTGGTCCTCACATGGCCGGGCAGGGCTGGCGCATGCTGGTCGAGTGCCTGTCGGTCGGCCGGGCAATCTCGTTGCCGTCCAATGCTACCGGTTTCGTGCGCATGGCCAGTGCGGCGACCGGCGCCTATGCCCGTATCCGCAAGCAGTTCGGCCTGTCCATCGGACGCTTCGAGGGCGTGGAAGAGGCCATGGCGCGCATCGGTGGCCGTACCTATGCCACGGTGGCGCTGTCGCGTGCCACGGCTGCAGCCGTGGATCGCGGCGAGAAGCCCGCGGTGCCCTCGGCCATCGCCAAGTACCACGCCACCGAATACGGCCGCAGCGTGGTCAGTGACGCCATGGACGTACACGGTGGCAAGGGCATTATCCTCGGCCCGTCCAACTATCTGGGCCGCAGTTGGCAGGGCGCGCCGATCAGCATCACCGTGGAAGGCGCCAACATCATGACGCGCAGCTTCATGATCTTCGGCCAGGGTGCGATCCGTTGCCATCCGTATGTGCTCAAGGAGATGCATGCGCTGAACCTGGACGATTACGGAGACCGACTACGCACGTTCGACAAGGCGGTGTTCGGGCATATCGGCTTCGGCTTCTCCAATGCCATGCGCAGCCTGGTGCTGGGCCTGACGCATGCGAGGATCGGCAAGGTGCCGGGCGATGCGTACACCAGGCGTTTCTATCGCAAGCTCAACCGCTATTCGGCGGCGCTGGGGTTGTGTGCGGACATCGCCATGGGCGTGCTCGGCGGTCGATTGAAGTTCAAGGAAAAGCTTTCCGCGCGCCTGGGTGACGTACTCAGCAACCTGTACATCGCCAGCGCCATGCTCAAGTTCTACCAGGACAGCGGCCAGCCTGAAGCCGACCGCCCGCTGCTTGCGTGGGCTTTCCATGAATGCATGTGGAACATGCAGGTGGCTCTGGACGGCGTGATCCGCAACTTCCCGATGCGCCCGGTGGCGTGGTTGATGCGCGCTCTGGTGTTCCCCCTGGGCCTTCGCGAAGTGCCGCCGTCCGACCGTCTGGGTCATCGCGTTGCGGCGCTTCTGATGTGCCCCAACGAGGCGCGTACCCGGTTGCTGCAATGGTCGTACATGACGCCTTCGGCCAACAATCCGGTGGGCCGCATGAACGCGTTGCTGGCTGACGTGATCGCTGCCGAGCCGGTGGAGCGCAAATTCCTCAAGGAGCTCAAGAGCGGAAATATAAAGGCGCACGAATATGCCGAGCAGTTGCTCGAGGCGCAGAAACTTGGTGCGATCACTGCCGTCGAACGCGAGCAACTGGAAAAACTCCACGAGGCCACTGCGGAATTCATCAACGTGGACGACTTCGACCCGTCCGAACTGGTGGCGGCCAAGGTGCGCGAGGGCAAGGAGGTCAACCCTTCCGCCAAGACAGGTAAACGCGCTGCCTGAAATCACACGGAGCCTGCCGACCACGCAAGCGAAATGCCCTCCCATGGACCCATGGGAGGGTAGAGTGGGGGGTCAGGCAATAAAACCATGATGCATGATCCGCAGCAGGCGGCATGGCCGAGACATGAAACCAGTCCCGCCGCGATTTCGCGGGTGGGATCACAAAGGAAAACAGCGGCAATTCCTTTTCGATCAGGGGGCCGTTCGGTACCAACCTGCCGTGAGCCCGATGCACGATGCCTGTGCGTGCAGAGAAGACAAGCCAGGCCCGGAAAACCGGGTCGGGCTTCAGGGCCGCCCGCCGTCCCGCCGCATCCAGCCCGGTGGCACGATGCTGTTGCGTCGTATCGCGATGACCACGAATACCAGTGACAACAGCAGGCAACAGGCTACGGTCACCAGCGAAGCTTCCGGCCCGAAGGGACCACCGCTCAGCCAGTCCGGTCCTGTCAGCGAGGACTTCAACCAGCCATGCGGCGTGAGTCCGGAGACCGAGGTGCCGAACACCGGGCCTTCCATCATGTTCCAGGCTGCGTGCAGACCCATGCACAGCCACAGCGAGCGGGTCACGTGATAGACCAGACCGAACAGGATGCCGGCTTCGATGGCGATGGCCAGGCCGCTCCACAACGTGGCGTTGGCATTCCCCAGGTGGATTGCGCCGAAGGCCAGGGCAGACACCAGCAGTGCGATCCAGGTGCCAAGGCCCTCTTCAACGATGCGGAACAGGGCTCCTCGAAAAAATATTTCCTCGCTGATGCCTGCGCCCAGGCCGACCGACAGTATCGCGGCCAGCCAATGCACATCGCCGCCGGTTCCGAGCACATGAAAACTGCCAGCGAGTGCCAGTACCCCCATCACCACGCTTAACAAAACCACACCAAGAGCCAGGCCGGCCAGTGCATGCGGGACCAGCGTGCGCCATGAAAGCTCGGCCGGGGAGCGGCGTTCGATGGCGAATACCAGCAGCAGATAAGCCACCACCGCAGGGACGGCGCGGATCAGCAATTGCACCAGTCCGCCGAGGTCCCGTCCGACATCGACGCCCTTGCCCATCCATCCCAGCAGATGCAGGAGCATGCCGACGCCGAAGCTGGATGCCACGAAAAGCAGTACGAAAAGAATCAGGCGTGCGCCCGGCGAGAAGATCAGCCAACGCGTCCAGCCGGATGCGCTGGCAGGCGTGGTGTAAGCCAGTTCCCAGGAATTCATGCGCAGCCCCTTGAGTTGAAAAATCCTAGCACCTGGGCTTTCGCGACGGCAACTGACGAATGGCTTAGGCTCTCAGGGTTGCACTTTGGCGCTGGCGTGCTCACGCGTGGCGGCGAACGTGACGTCCGGCCAGCGTTCCTGGGTCAGCTGCAAGTTGACGCGTGTCGGTGCCAGGTAGACCAACGCTCCGGAAGCGTCGAGCGCGAGGTTGCTCGCGTTCTTTTCGCGGAACTGTTCGAGCATCTTCTCGTCGTCGCACTTGATCCAGCGCGTGGTGTTCACGGTGACGTTGTCGAACACGGCCTCGACACCATATTCGTCCTTCAGTCGATAGGCCACCACGTCGAACTGCAGCACGCCGACTGCGCCCAGAATCAGGTCGTTGGACATCAGCGGCCGGAAGAACTGCGTGGCGCCTTCCTCGGACAGCTGCGCCAGGCCCTTGTGCAGGGCCTTCATCTTCAATGGATCGCGCAGGCGTGCGCGCCGAAACAGTTCGGGCGCGAAGTTGGGGATGCCGGTGAATTGCAGCGACTCGCCCTCGGTGAACGTGTCGCCGATGGAGATGGTGCCGTGGTTGTGCAGGCCGATCACGTCGCCCGGGTAGGCGGTGTCGACGATCTCGCGATCCGAGGCCATGAAGGTCAGTGCATTGGCGATGCGCACGTCCTTTCCGGTACGCGTCTGCAGCATCTTCATGCCGGCCGTGTAGGTGCCCGAGCACACGCGCATGAAGGCCACGCGGTCGCGATGGGCCGGGTCCATGTTGGCCTGGATCTTGAACACGAACCCGGACAGCTTGTCCTCGTCGGACGCTACTATCCGGGTTGCGGTTTCGCGTGGTTGCGGGGGTGGGGCGTGCTCGACGAAGAAATCCAGCAGCAGCTGGACACCGAAATTGTTCACCGCCGATCCAAAGAACACCGGCGTCTGCCGACCGGCCAGGTAGGCGGCACGTTCGAAGGGTTCGACCGCCCCGGTCACCAGTTCGAGTTCGTCGCGCAGTTCACGCAGCGTTTCCGCGCCGATGCGTTTTTCAAGCTCCGGATGGTCCAGTCCCTTGAGCACGGTGGCTTCCTGGCGCTCGTAGTTCTTGCCCGCCTCGTACAGGTACACCTCGTCGCGAACCAGGTGGTAAACACCCTTCAGCCGTTTGCCCATGCCGATCGGCCAGGTGATGGGCGCGCACTGGATGCCCAGCACCGATTCGACCTCGTCGAACAGTTCCAGTGGCGGGCGGCCTTCGCGGTCGAGCTTGTTGATGAAGGTCATGATCGGCGTGGTGCGCAGCCGGCAGACCTCCATCAGCTTGATGGTGCGTGCCTCGACGCCCTTGGCGCAGTCGATCACCATCAGCGCCGAGTCCACCGCAGTCAACACGCGGTAGGTGTCCTCGGAGAAGTCGGCATGGCCCGGGGTGTCGAGAAGGTTGACGATCTTGCCGCCGTAGGGGAACTGCATCACCGAGGACGTCACCGAGATCCCACGTTCCTTCTCCAGGGCCATCCAGTCCGAGGTGGCGTGGCGCGCGGCCTTGCGGCTTTTTACCGAGCCGGCCAACTGGATCGCACCGCCGAACAGCAGCAGCTTTTCGGTCAGCGTGGTCTTTCCCGCGTCAGGATGGCTGACGATCGCAAAGGTTCGTCGGCGCGTGGTTTCGGATGGATGCATTGACATGGATGGGCGCTGCGGGGTCAAACCGCCAATGATAACGCGCTCAGACCCCGTGTTGTCCGGCCAGCGGGAACATGGGCGCCGAAAGAGCAGGCTGCAGGCTCATCGCCCGCAACCAGCGGTAATGCGAGGCGATGCCGG
>NZ_JAQIBU010000237.1 GCF_027858935.1 Oleiagrimonas sp.
GGCCATACCTACGGGCTGACCCACCTTTTGCCCGACGCGGGCGAAGTGGAGCGGGCGCAAAGCTCCATGACCGGCCACAACCGGGTCCTGCTGGATACCGTTTCCCTGGCCATCAAGGAGGACTTGCTGCGGGTCAAGGATTCGCTGGATTTCTATCTGCGCAAGCAGGGCGGCGATCCGTCCGAATTCGCCAGCCAGGCGGAGCAGCTGGATCGGGTGGCCGATACGCTGGGCATGCTGGGACTGAACGTGCCCCGCCGGGTGGTGGGTGAACAGCGCAACATCATCCAGGACATCGCCAGCGGCGTTCGTCAAGCCGATGAAGAGACGCTGCTGGATGTGGCCGGTGCACTGCTCTACGTCGAGGCTTCACTCGACGACCATATCCAGAGCCTGGGTTCCGAGAAAGCTGCCGACGGCTCGCAATGGAACGACGAGGACAGTGAAGATGATGCCGACGGCAGGGGGCCGCAAACGGCATTGCCGCGTAGCGAGGCACGCCAGGTCCTGAGCACCTTGCTGAAGGAGTCGATCGAAAACCTGGCCAAGGTCAAGGATTCGATCGTCGCCTTCATGGAGTCGCCATGGGACCATGTGTATCTTGAGGGCACGCCGTATCTGATCAGCGAAATCGCCGGCGCCATGCGCATGCTGGACGAGTCGCGGCCGGGCGAATTGCTGGATGGCGTGGGACGCTTCATCGATAACGAACTGGTGATCGACAAGCGCATCCCGACCACCGAACAGATGGACAAATTGGCCGATGCGCTGGCATCGCTGGAATATTATCTGGAGGCTGCGCGCGATCGACGTGGCGGGCTGGAACACATCCTCGAAGTGGCGGAGGATGCCTTGCGCGACCTCGGGTACTGGCCGGTTCCGCCTTCGCGTGCTCCCGAGCTGGAACAAGAGCCGGAAGCTGTGCCCAAAGCCACGCCAGAAGCCGACTCCGCAGCGTTCGCGTCTTCGGCAACGCAGGATGTTGCAGATGCGTTGCCGGAAGACCTGGGTGAACTGGACGAGACCGTAAGCGTTGCGCCGGGCGAGGATCTGCATGATCTCGTGGTCGGCGAAGAAGATCAGCAAGCGCCCGCAGGCGAGGATCTGTCGGGATTGAATCTGGCGGATACTGAAAAGACCACCACTCCGCAGGGCGAGGACTGGGTCGAGATCGAGGAAGAGATCGAGGTCGAGCAGACCGTGTCCGACCCGCTGGCCGCTGAAGCAGGATTCCAGGGCACCACGGACGAGCTCGACGAGGAAATCCGTGAGGTTTTCCTGGAAGAAGTCGAGGAGGAGATCACGGGACTTCAGGACAAGCTTGATGCCTGGAAGGCAAAGCCCGACGACAGCGAGCGCCTGACCCCCATCCGTCGCGCATTCCACACCCTCAAGGGTTCCGGGCGCCTGGTAGGCGCCGCGGTGCTGGGTGAGTTCTGCTGGAAGATCGAGAACCTGCTCAACCGGGTGCTGGACAGCACCATCAAGCCGGACGCCGCCGTGTTCGGCTTGATGATGCACGCCGTAAGCGCTTTGCCCCAACTGCTCTCCGCGTTGCGCGGCAATGCCGTGCCGGATGCGCCATTGTCAAAGATCATGGATCTGGCCGATCGCCTGGTGGCCGGCGAACGTCCGGACATCGAGGCTGAGCTCCAACCCAGCAGCGAGCGCGTGCGCAAGGTCGTCAAGCGGCGTGTGCCCCGCGTGCAAACCGAAGTCGAGGACATCCCGAGCTCGACCCTGGCCGACGTCGAGATTCCGCAGGCGCAAGGCGAGCAGGAGGCGTCGGACGAGGCGATCCAGCTGCCCGCGATTCCGCACATGGATCCGGTGCTGCTGGAGATACTCAGCAGCGAGATCAGCCAGCACCTGAGCGTGATTCAGGCGGCGCTGGAAGCCTCGGGCGAAGGCGATCTGGACATCGATGAGCCGGTACTGCGTGCGGTGCATACCCTGCATGGCGCCATTGCCATGGTGGAAGTGCCGGTTCTGGCCGAAGTGCTCTCGCCGCTGGAAGGCTATCTCAAGCGCTTGCGTGCCGGCGAGACGCCGATGCCTGCCGATGGCAAGGCCGCGCTTGCCGAAGCGGTGCAGGTGACCGAAGAGGTGGCGACCCAGTTCAACCAACCGCACGCACAACTTCCCGATTGCTCCGCCTTGGTGCAGCGCCTGGAAGCCTTGCGCGATTCCCTGGCCGAGCCCCATCTGGCACATGTGTTCTATGGCGACAGTGGCGAATCTTCCGCGGCGGACACCGAGGCAGGCGATCAGTGGGTCACGCAGGCGGATGCAGATTCGGATCACGTGGCCGGCGACGACGATCTGCCGCAGGGCAGCGATGCATCACCGGAAACGCTGGATCAGCTGCCCGCCGATGATGTTGAATCTGAAACGGTTTCGGAGACGGTCGAGCAAGATACGATGCACGCCGCCCCAACCGCGGAGGAGGACGCAACGGAGCAGGAAAGCACTGTTTCGGACAACGCCAACGCTGAGGCCGACGTCCAAAGCATGGACGGGTCTGCCTCGTACCCGGAGACACCTGAAGCTCCAGTCCAGGAGCCCGTGCAAGCGGAGCAACCCGTGGCGCCGCCGGAAATGGCCCGCTCCGGACTGGGATCGTTGCCGGAGGACTTCCAGTTTCCGGACGATCCGCAGCCGGACGGCAAGCTCGACAAGCCCGATCTGGATGCCGACCTGCTGGACATCTTCATCGAGGAAGGCCGGGACATCCTCGATCATTCCGATACCATCATGGCGCACTTGCGGGAGGCGCCCCAGGCACGTGAATACGTGGTCGATCTCAAGCGCGACCTGCATACCCTGAAGGGTGGTGCACGCATGGCCAGCCTGGAGGAGATCGGCGGACTGGGCCATGCCATGGAGACACTGCTCGAGTCCGTGGACTCGGGTCATGTCGGCATCGACGTGCTCACCGTGGAGTCGCTCGAGCTTGGCTTTGATCGTCTGCTCGGACTGCTGCAGCGGGTAGCGAACAATCAGGCTGTGGCATTGCCGGTCAACGCCATTCATTACTTCGAAGCGCTGGCCCGGGGGCAGAAGCCCGGCCTGGAAGGCAAGCCGGAAGCCACTGTCGAAGTCTCGTCCTCGCAGGACGTGTCGCCGGCGCCAGACGCTGCGCCGGCGCACGACGTTGCCTTGCAGGACGAAGAAGACGCAGGTCGCGCTCCACAGGAAATGATCCGTGTGCGAGCCGACCTGCTGGATGCCCTGGTCAACTATGCCGGCGAGGTATCGATCTATCGTTCGCGCCTTGAACAGCAGGTCGGAAGCTATCGCTACAATCTGACCGAGTTCGAGCAGACAGTGGCGCGACTGCGCGATCAGTTGCGCAAGCTGGAGATCGAGACCGAGGCGCAGATCATCGCGCGTTACCAGCGCGAAAACGAGGAAGCGGGGCAGGCCACGTTCGATCCGCTGGAACTGGATCGTTTCTCGCAACTGCAGCAATATTCCCGCGCCCTGGCCGAGTCGGTCTCGGATCTGGTCTCGCTGCAGAGCATGCTCGAGGACATCACCCGCCAGTCCGAAAAGCTGCTTCTGCAGCAGTCACGGGTCAGTTCCGAACTGCAGGAAGGGCTGATGCGCACGCGCATGGTGCCGTTCGATTCCATGGTGCCGACCTTGCGTCGTACCTTGCGACAGGCCTCCAGCGATGTCGGCAAACGTGCACAGTTGCGGGTGCATGGCGCCCACGGCGAAATGGACCGCAACCTGCTCGAGCGCATGAAGGCGCCCTTCGAACACATGATGCGCAACGCCCTGGCGCACGGCATCGAATCTTCCGAAGAACGCGAGAAAGCCGGCAAGCCGCCCGAAGGCACGGTATCGATCGACGTCAGTCGTGACGCCACCGAAGTACTGATCCACGTGCGTGACGACGGTGCGGGTATCGATCGTGATGCCATCCGGGCCAAGGCCATCGAGCGCGGCCTGATGCGCGAGGATGCCAAGCTATCCGATCGGGACCTGTTCGGATTCATCCTGGAAAGCGGATTTTCCACCGCGCAGTCGGTCACGCAATTGGCTGGCCGTGGCGTCGGAATGGATGTGGTTGCCAATGAAATCAAGCAGATGGGTGGTACACTGTCCATCGATTCCGAACCGGGCCAAGGCACCACATTCAACATCCGCCTGCCCTTCACCCTGGCGGTGACGCAGGCCATCATGGTCAAGCTCGGTGAGCTGGTGTTCGCGCTGCCCATGACTTCGGTTCAGGGCGTGGCGCGCATCAGTCGCGAGGAACTCAAGCGTCGACTCGCCGAGGAGAACCCGATCTTCACCTATGCAGGCGAGGAATACGGAATTCACGATCTGGCCCAGCTGCTGGATGTGCCGGCAGGACGCCTTGCCGAAGAAGCCCAGCCGCCGCTGCTGCTTGCGCGAAGTGGCGACCTGCGCGCGGCTGTTCGTATCGACAGCGTGATTGGTTCACGTGAAGTCGTGGTCAAGTCGGTCGGTCCACAAATCAGTTCCGTCCCCGGAATCTTCGGCGCCACGATCATGGGTGATGGATCGGTGGTCTTGATCCTCGACCTGGCCCCGCTGGTGCGCAACGGCGTGGCGCTCAAGCAGCATGCCGAGACCAGCGAGATGCTGGATCCTGTAGAAGTGGTGACCGCCCAGGCCGAAATTCGCGAGCATCCGCTGGTGATGGTGGTGGATGATTCCATCACCATGCGCAAGGTCAGCGGGCGCATCCTGGAACGTCACGACTACGAAGTCACCACGGCAAAAGACGGTATGGATGCGGTGGAAAAGCTGCAGGAACGCGTACCTGACCTCATGCTGCTGGACATCGAGATGCCGCGCATGGATGGCTACGAGCTGGCCAACTACATGAAGAACGACGCTCGGCTCCAGCACGTTCCGATCATCATGATCACCTCGCGAACCGGTGAGAAGCATCGACAACGGGCCCTGGACATCGGTGTCGAGCGCTACCTGGGCAAGCCGTATCAGGAAGCCGATCTCATCGCGCAGATCCGTGAGCTTCTAGAGGACGCACGTCGTTGAGCGCTGACATGGAAGAAACCGGCCACACCCACGGCACACCAGCTGTCGCGCTGCTGTTCGAAGATGCCGAACTGGGCGCTCACTTGCGCAAGGCCCTGCTTGAAACAGGCGCGCGAATCGTGTTCGAGGGGCCCGCGGCCCGGGCCACGCGCGACGACCTGTCCGGCAATGGCGCCGACATCGTGGTGGTGAATCTGGACGCCACGGCCGAAAGCCATCTGGACGCACTGTATGAAATAGTCGACGAGGATACACAGCGCATCATCTTCAATGACGCCGAGGTTTCCAGCGGCTTGTCCGGATGGGATCTGGCGCGCTGGGCACGACACCTGGCCGCCAAGCTGATCGATGCCCACGACGTCGATCCGCCGCGTCCCGAGGCCGCCCGTCCCGTCGAAAGCGGTCCGACGGAGCTTCTGCTCCCGGATGCCGAATTGCCCGAATCCACGCCTGCCCATGAGACACGGTTGAGCTGGGATGCCAATGATCCGGGCGCCGGGAAGGACGGCGAAGGGCTGTCCGAGGAGGACAGTGCCGACCTGACCGCAGAGCTGGAGGCCTTGCTGTCCGAGGATAGCGACCTGCTGGCTCCGCATGAGGAGGAGCCTGTCGTGTCGGGCAGGTCAAGACTCGGGGCCTTCGATATCGAGTTGGGCGAGACGGGATTGCCGGCAACCGACACTTCCGAAGCTTCCATGGATCCGCGTCCAGAAGATGAATCTGTGCACGATAATGTGGATGAACCGGAGGTCGACGAGGATTCGGGACTTTTCCTGGATATGCATGCGGATCCGACCAGCGATTTCATGGACGACAGTCACAAGCAGGCCGACCTTGCAACGGGAAACGACGACCGTGCATTCGAGGAAGCCTTGCGCATGCTCGACGAAGGCCTGGGTGATGCTCCGGACTCCGATGCAGCGGACGCGACGGAATTCGACATGAGCGCCGATTTCTCGATCGCGGCGCAAGACACGAAAGCCTTCGACACGCAGGACGATTTGCTCGACTTCGAGGATATCCCGGAGCTGAAGGACCTTCAGTTTGACAGCGCAGGACCCTCGGCAGAAGTGATCGACGATCCAGCCCAGGCTGACGTCACCGAGTCGAACTCCGCGCTCAGCACGGACCAAATGCCGGAGACCAGAGTCCCTGACGGTGACGCGTTCAGCCTGGTCGACATCGACGGGGACGAGGATCGGTCGCCGGCGCCTGTCGAGACCCGGGTGGAAGCCCCGCAGGCTCCGGACTGGAGCCTGGTGGATTTCGATGAATTCGGTGTGGCAGGCACGCCCGGAAACGGATCGGACGATGCCGCAGACACAGCGGATCCATCGGACTTTGGCATCGAAAAGATGTCTGCTGCCGAATTCCTGTCCCCGCAAGCCGATTCTTCCGAGGCGTTTCCAGAGCCCACGAACAGTCTGGAACTGGAACCCCTCGAGCAGGCGCTGAGTCCGAAGATGATGGAAGAGGGGCTTGCGGTATACACAATGGACCTGGGAGAAGGCGCGGGTATCGAACGTGCAGTCGTGATCGGCGCGGGCAAGGGCGAGGAAGCCCTAACCGGATTGCGGGATTTACTGTCGGCGCTGACCCAAAAGCCCGCTGCCGCCATGCTCGGTGTAGTGCACCAGCAGGGCGGTGATCTGAAAGCCCTTGCGGACGAGCTGGATCAGGTCAGCCCGCATGTATCGGTGGGCGTGGCGAAAAATGACGGAAGGATTCGACATGGCGTGCTGCTGCTGGTGCCAGCGGGCAAGCAGGCAGCAGTCAGCCTTAAGGGCAAGGTCCAGCTTCTGGACGCCGCTGATCCGTCCTTGTCCAATCCATCCATCGACCTGACCATGACGCTGGTGGCCCACGAGTTGCGCGAAAACGCGCTGGCCATGGTATTGGCCGGAGACGCCATTGACGCCCTGGCAGGTGCACAAGCCGTCCGCGACTGCGGTGGTCGCGTCTGGGTACTGGATCCTGCCGATTGCACCGAAAACACCATGGTTTCGTTGCTATGTGAAGAGCAACTGGCACAGTTCACCGGCACGCCCCAGATGCTGGCCGCTGAATTGCTCAAGGAATTTTCATGAACGAAGCGTTGCCCCAGGAAATACGCGGCGTCCTGATTACCGTGACCGGCGGCCGTCTGCTGCTGCCCAACGCCAGCGTCAGCGAGGTCATCACCATGTCCAACCCGGAGCCGGTCGAAAACGCACCGGCCTGGCTGCTGGGCCGGGTCAGCTGGCGTGGCTGGCATGTGCCGCTGGTGTCATTTCCAGGCATGGTGGGCTGGGAGCAGACCGAAGGTGAGCTGCACTCGCGTGTAGCCATCATCAAGGCCCTGGGCGGCAATCCACGGATGCCCTTCATTGCCATGCTCACGCAAGGTTTTCCGCGTCTTACCGCGCTCAGTCCGGATGTGGTCGTGCCCGACGCCTCCGAGGAGGCGTTGCCCGAGGGCATCAGCGCACAAGTCATGGTGCGCGACGATCAGGCCTATATCCCGGACCTTGCCCTCATCGAGGCGCGCGTTTCCGAGGTGCTCGCGGCGGCCTGAGGATCTGCGGCGACCTCAAAGGTCCCCGTGCAGGGCCTGCAGTGCCGCCAGTGCGGCAGGTCCGGCGGTTTCGGTGCGCAGGACACGTGGCCCCAGATTCAGACCCGTGAATTTCGCCGCATGCAGCGCGGCCAGGTCGCGATCGCCCCAGCCGCCTTCGGGGCCGATGGCAAGGATCGCGCCGGACGTGCTTGGGGACAGGTCCCGCACCCGCATCTGGGCATCGGGCAGCAGCGCAAGGCGCAGTTGCGACATCTCCCCGAGCGAATCCAGCCAGTCCGCAAGATTGCGCGGCGGGTCGATCCACGGCACGCAGGCACGCCCGCTCTGTTCGCAGGCGCTGATCGCCACGGCTTGCCAATGCTTGTGGCGTTTATCCGCTCGCCGGGCGTCCAGCCGCACTTCGCTGCGTTCGCTGTTCAGCGGCACGATACCCATGACTCCAAGCTCGGTCGCCTTTTGCACCACCCAGTCCATTTTTTCGCCACGGGCGATGGCCTGGGCCAGCACCAGCGGCAGCTGCGATTCCCGGTCCACGGCGGCGACGGACTCCAGAAATACGCGTGCCCTGGTGCGATTACAGGTGTCCAGATGCCCCTGGTAATCGTGCCCGTCGCCGTTGAACAGCGTCACGGCATCCCCCTCGCGCAGGCGCAGCACGCGGATCGCATGTTCGGCGGCTGCCATGGGCAGGTCCAGTGTGGCCCCTTTCGCGAGGGGCAGGTCGACATGCAGGCGGATACGTCGCATCGGGCTCACCTATTCGGTTCGTGCGCGGCCGGGTAGCGGCGCGCTTCAATCGAGGATCGCGCGCAGTGTGGCAGCAGCGGCTTGCGCAGAGAAATGCCGTCGCACGTTTTCCAGCCCGCCGTCGGACAGTCGCAGCCACAGTTCGGGATCATGGTAAAGGCGCAGCACGGCGGCAGCGAAATCCGCTGCCCCATCGGCCATCAGGACGTCGCGCTCATCCTCCAGGTGCATGCCTTCCGCGGCCAACGACGTGGCCACCACCGGCAGGCCATGGCTCATGGCCATGTTCACCTTGCCTTTCACGCCCGCGCCAAAGCGCAGGGGTGCGACCGAAACGCGGCAGTGGCCCATGAACGGCGCCAGGTTCTCGACACGCCCGTGCAGGGTGATCATGGGGCTTTCCAGTTCGCGCCGTGCCTCCATCGGCACATCCCCCAGTACATGCAGGTGCAGGGGGGGCTCCTGATCCGCCAGCAGGGGCAGGATCTCGCGTGCCATCCAGCGCACCGCGTCGGCATTGGGTGGATGCCCGAAGCCGCCCAGAAACACGAGGTCGCGTCGATCGGCGAAATCGCCGCGACGACCATGCACGGGATGCACGTTGGATACCTGTTCCACGCGTGCACCGGGGACCTCGCGCTGCAGCAGCTCGCGTTCCACGGGACTGACCACCAGCGTGATGTCGCTGGCGCGCACCAGGGCCAGTTCGCGGCGGCGGGAGGCTTCAGCTTGCCGCTGCATGACGGCGCGTCCGGACAGTCTTGCCGCCCGATCCTCACGCAGAAAATGCAGATCCACGGTATCGAACAGCACGCGCGCCCGCGGGGCGTGCGCACGTACCATCGGCATCCAGGTCTGGGCGATGCCTGCGCGGCACAGCATCACCGCGTCCAGCGTCTTGCCGTGGCGGCGCAGCCAGGTGGATGCTTCGCGCGTCCAGGGTCGACACAGCACATGCACGCCCAGCGCACCCAGTGCGTCGATACGGGCATCCTCGGCCCGGGCATCATCGGGTGCCAGCAGTACCTGCCAGCCGATGGCGTGCAGGATTTCGAACAGGGCGCACAGGCGCAGCGATCCGGAATCGCGCGACGGGTCCGGCACCTGGGCATCGATCACCAGAATGCGTCCCCGGACATGCTGACGCAGGGCATCCTCGATCGGTGTTCCCGATGCCGTTTGCATCGCCAGCGCATCGGCATTGCGCGCGACAAAGCGCTCCCGGTTCGTTCGCTGGTGGCGCTTCATGCCCTGCTCGGGATCGGTTCCCGCAGTCGCACCCTCAAAATGCACCACCAGACTGCCCGGCTCGTACATGACCCGGTAGCCGGCGGCACGCACCGCAAAGGCGAGGTCCGTATCCTCGTAGTAGGCCGGCGCGTAGTCGGCTGCGAAGCCGCCCACCCGGCGAAAAAGATCTCGCCGAATCATCAGCGAAGCACCGGACACGTAGTCGACCTCGCGGCGGAATCGGTAGCGCGGGTCGTGACGATCCTCGAAGCGCCCAATGTTGCTGCACAGGCCATCGGCATGAACCAGGCCGCCGGCCTCCTGCAGGCGACCATCCGGATACACCAATCGACTGCCGACGATGCCGCAGCGTGGTTCCTGGTCCAGGCACGCAAGCATCGCGTCCATCCAGTCTGGCGTGACCTGGGTGTCGTTGTTGAGGAACAGCAGCACTTCACCGCGTGCCGCTTCGGCGCCATCGTTGCAGCTTTGGACGAATCCGGTGTTGCGCGCGTGGCGAACCAGCCTCAGGCCCTCGATGTGTTCCAGCACCGCGGCCGTGCCGTCGGGCGAGGCGTCGTCGACCACGATCACCTCGAAGCTTGCCCGTGCTCCGTGCCGGGTGATCGAACGCAGGCAGGTCAGGGTGAGGTCGCGCTGGCCATGCACCGGGATCACCACCGTCACGCGCGGCGAATGCGCGGCCACGGGCAGCGCGAACGGGCGGGTATCGGCCTCGACCGGGGCGACCTGCAGGCTGGCATCGCGCGCCGGGCGACGACGAAATTCCTGGGCGATGCGACAGGCGGTACCGCGCCAGCCACGCTGGCCAAGGCTCAGGGTCACCCGCTGCAGGGTGTAGCGCAAACGCCGCAGTCGCCAAACCAGCGACTGGGCCCCAATTCGGCCCTTGTCGTGCCCGCTCATTGCCCTTCCATCATGCTGCCGATGCGGCATTGTAGGGGCAAACTGGGTCGAGGTTCCGCGGCGCGGCAGATGAACTCTGAACCGCACCCGGATCCGGGCTGGCGCAGACCCCAGTACTCACGGCACCATAGACCTTGCTCCGGACCTTGATTCGACCTTGACTGATCGCCACCATCACCGTTCTACCATGCGCCGCCTGTGGTCCTGGCTGCGCGTGCCGTTCTGGCTCGGCCTGGGTTTCGGGCTGGGTTTTGTGCTGCCGTATACGCTGATCCTGAATACGCGTGTGCAGGCGCGATTCAACGATCTGGTGTTTTCAGTGCCCACGCGCGTGTTCGCGCGGCCCTTGCCGATGCTGGTCGGCGAGCCGATGAAACCCGATGCACTGAAGCTGGAGTTGAAGTTTGCCGGTTATCGGCATGACGCAGAGGGCCGCGTACCGGGAACCTGGACCGGCGGTGGGGACCACTTCGTGATCGCTTCGCGTGGCTATGCCGGTCCCGAGGGCGGCGAACTGCCGCTGCGGATACGGGTCACCCTGGGCCAGGACCAGATCACCGCACTCACCCGCGCCGACAATGGCCAACCGGTGAAGAAGACGCACCTGGACCCGGCACGCATCGCCACGCTGTATGGCGCGCAGCAGGAAGAGCGGCGCCTGGTCGACCTCAAGCAGGTGCCGACCTTGTTGTTGACCGGCCTGCAGGCCGTCGAGGACCGCGACTTCAAGCATCACTTCGGGATCGATCTGAGCGCCATCGCGCGGGCCATGTGGGCCAACCTGCGCGCGGGGCATGTGGTGCAGGGCGGGTCCACGTTGACCCAGCAGCTGGTGCGAAACCTGTTCCTGGATCGCAACCAGACTCTCGTACGCAAGGCCAACGAGGCGCTGCTTTCGATGCTGATCGAGGCGCACTACAGCAAGGGCCGTATCCTGCAGGCGTACGTCAACGAGGTCTTCCTGGGCCAGCGCGGCAGTCAGGCCGTGCATGGTTTCGCAGCGGCCAGCGAGTTCTATTTCGGTCGCCGCCTGCAGAACCTGAGGCCGCGCGAGATCGCCTTGCTGATTGGCCTGGTGCGCGGGCCCAGCTACTACGATCCGCGTCGCTACCCGAAGCGCGCGCTGGCGCGGCGCAACCGGGTCCTGGACGAGTTCTATCAGACCGGCCTGATCAACGATAAGGTGCGCAAGTATGCTCAGGGCCAGCCGCTGGGAGTGGTCCCGGTACCGCAACTGGCACGCGACCGCTTCCCGGCCTTCATGGAGCTGGTGCGTGCGCAGATCACCAGCGACTTTGACGACCAGACCCTGCGCAAGGATGGCTTGTCCATTTTCACCACACTGGATCCGGCCGCGCAGATCTATGCCGAGCAGGCCGTGACCCATACGCTCGATGGCATGGGCAAGCATGGCAAGAACCTGCAGGCTGCGGCGGTGGTGACCAATGCGGACAACGGCCGAGTGTTGGCGATGGTCGGCGGTCGTGATCCGGGACAGCCGGGGTTCAACCGTGCGCTGCATGCACAGCGCCCGGTGGGTTCGGTGATCAAGCCCTTCGTCTATCTGGAAGCGCTGGCGCAGCCGCGACTGTTCTCGCTGGCCACGATGCTGGACGACACGCCGGTCAATTACCGCCAGCCCAACGGCAAGATGTGGTCACCGCAAAACGATGACCACATCGCTCACGGCAAGGTGCTGCTGGTGGATGCGCTGGTCAATTCCTGGAACCTGGCGACGGTGCACCTGGGACTACAGATTGGCGTGGGCAACGTGGTGGACCTGCTGCATTCATTCGGACTGCAAGGTATCAACACCAACCCATCGCTGCTGCTGGGTGCGGTGGACCTTTCCCCCGTCCAGGTGGCGCACCTTTACGAATACCTGGCCTCGGGCGGGCATGCCTTGCCGCTGCTGTCGGTGCGCGGGGTGCTGGACAAGCACGGCAAGACCATCAAGCGCTACGAGGTGAAACCGGGGCGGGGCGAATACCATGCCGCCGTGCAACTGGTCACCTACGCTATGCAGCAGGTCGCCGTGCGCGGCACCGCGCACTCGATCACCGACGGCGGTCTGGGCTGGATGCACGCGGCGGGCAAGACCGGTACCAGCGACATGCAGCGCGACAGCTGGTTTGCCGGTTTCACCGGCGACCGCCTGGCCGTGGTCTGGGTGGGCCGTGATGACAACAAGAGTACCGGCCTGTGGGGCTCGTCCGGCGCGCTGAAGGTCTGGGAAAACCTGTTCCAGAACCTGCCCACCCGCCCGCTGCATGTGGACGACAGCAGTGGGACCCTGCAGTACGCGTGGATCAACCCGAAGACCGGCCACACCACCGATCCACAATGTCCGGACGCGCGACGCATGCCGTTCATCGCCGGGAATCTGCCGAGCGAACACGATGGTTGCTTCTGGCAACATCTGCGTGGCGTGTTCGGCGGCCAGCAGGCCGGTCCAGCCAGTGCATCCTCCGGACCATGAGCATGATGCGCATCCGTTTGTTGTGGGTTTTCGCCGTGGCCATGCTGCTCGAGGCCTGCGTCACTGCAACACCGCCGAAACCGGTCCCGCCGCCATCGGCTGGCGAAATGCTTTCCGCCATCGATGCTGCCGGGCAGCAGGTGCATTCGGCTGTCAGTGTCTTGCCCTTGCGCGATTCGTCGCTCCAGCATCTGCTCGACCAGGCGCATGCGCAACGCGCCGCGGGACAGTATGCGCAGGCCGCCCAGACCCTGGACAAGGCGCTTGCGATCTCGCCCCACGCGCCCGAGCTTCTACAGGCGCGCGCGGAGCTGGCCGTGCGCTTGCATCACTACGCCAAAGCCGAGCAGCTGGCCCGCAGCTCATGGACGCAGGGCCCGCGTGTGGGCAGCCTTTGCGCTCGCAACTGGGAGACGGTGGCCGAAATGCGCCGGGCGGCCGGTGATGCGAGCGGCGCTGCGCAAGCCCGCAGCCATTTGAGCGGTTGCAGCATCAAGGGCGTCATCCGCATGTAGCCCGGCGTTCAACGGGGCAGGTCGAACACCAGTACCTCGGACTGCATCGCATGATCGAGCGTTATCGTATCCTCGTTCTGCAGCTGGACTGCGTCGCCCGCCTGCAGCAACTGGCCGTTGATCGCGATCTGTCCGCGCGCCACATGCACGTAACCCAACCGGCCCTTGTCCAGGCCCAGCGTTGCCGTTTCATGCGAATCGAACAGACCGGAGTAGACGCGCGCATCCTGATGCACCACCAGCGACCCGTCGCGACCGTCCGCCGATGCGATCAGGCGCAAGTGGCCGCGGCGTGATGCCGGGTCGAAATGCTTCTGCTCGTAACCGGGCTCGAGACCCGTACGATCGGGAAGGATCCAGATCTGCAGGAAATGGGTCACCTGGTCGGCGGCATGGTTGTACTCCGAGTGCCGAACGCCGGTGCCTGCGCTCATGCGCTGCACGTCGCCCGGACGGATCACCGAGCCGTTGCCCATGTCGTCCTCGTGCGCCAGCGCGCCATCCAGCACGTAGCTGAGAATCTCCATGTCGCGGTGGCCGTGGGTTGCGAAACCCTTGCCCGCTGCCACGCGGTCCTCATTGATCACCCGCAGCGGACCCAAGCCCATGTGCGCCGGATCGTGATACCCGGCAAAGGAGAACGTGTGGAAGGACTTCAGCCAGCCGTGGTCGGCATAGCCGCGTTCGATACTGCGCCTGAGTTCGATCATGATGGTCTGCCTCGTGATGCAACACGGACTTTGCCGTTCGCCGGGCGCAGCATAACGCCTGCGGCGCAGCGTATGGACAGGCCTGGGGAAACAGTGCGTTTCATCCACGGCGCACGCCACCCCTACGGGGCGCGTGCGCCCGGATTTCAGTGGGTGCTCACGGAAGCCTGGCCTGCCGACTTCAGTTGTGCGTTGACCTTGCGCAGCCCAGCGCCCGCCAGGGGACGCCATGCCTGCAGCGTGGCCTGCAACGACTGCGTGAGCTTGGCGTAGGCTGTGCGGCTGTCGACACTGGGGTCGGCGTCGGCACCGTCCACGGCGCGTTCCAGTTTGGCCAGGTCTTCGGTCAGCGCGCGCAGGCTGTCGGTGCGCTTGGGCGGCGTCCCCATGGAGTTGCGCGGGTCCACGTGCAGTTGCACGCCGGAGACCGTCAGCATGCGATCACGCAGAGCGACGACATGGCGGCGCAGCGGTGCATTCCCGGCCAGCTGCGTCTGACGATCATCCAGTGCATGGACCAGGGTGCCGGCGCGCTTCAGGGCCTGGGCGGCACGCACCTGGGCGGACTCGACCTTGCGCGCGAGGTCGAACTCACGGCGCATGGCGGCCACCGTGACCTTGACCCGCGGATCGGGCTTGAGCGTGAGCGGCTGGCGCAAGTGATGTCCGGCCACGGACAACGCCACGGAATAATGTCCCGGCGGCGCCCAGACGCCGTTCTTTTGCGGCTTGTCCGCGGCGTGTTTGCCCGGGCGCGGATAGCGCAGGTTCCAGACGAAGCGATGCATGCCGGGGCGTTTGCTCAGCAGCGAAGGCGTTGTCACCCATTGCGGCGCATAGTCCAGCGTGGCCGGGTCCGGCTTGGCCACCTTTTCGGCGCTGCTGAAGCGGCGCACCAAGTGCCCCTGCGCATCACGCACGGTCAGCGTGACCGGACCGTGGACTCCGGATGGCACCACGTAGTCGATGTAGGCGCCGTCCGGCGGGTTGGCCGCCTTGGGTTCCTCGGCGGGCATCGGGGTGCCGGTGAAGCCGGCCGGGCGCACGCGGTAGGCCACGGCCGGCTTGAACAAAAGGGCCTTGTCCGTGGACGCGCCGTGCATCTGCCGCAGCGCGGTCACATCGTCCATGATCCAGAAGCCGCGTCCGTGGGTGGCGATCACCAGGTCGTTGCCGTGCACGTCGATGTCGCGCACCGAGGTCATGGGCAGGTTCTGCTGCAGCGACTGCCAGTGCGTGCCATCGTCGAAGGACACAAACATGCCGCGCTCGGTGCCTGCATACAGCAGGCCCGGGTGCTTCGGGTCCTCGCGCACCACGTTGACGAAGGCGTTGTCGGGGATCCCGGCGGTGATGGACGTCCAGTGCCGGCCGCCATCGGTGGTGCGGTACAGGTAGGGACGGTCGTCATCGAGGCGGTGGCGGTCGATGGCCAGGAACGCGGTGCCGGCGGCAAAGTGCGAGGGCTCGATGCCGGCCACCTTCGACCATGCTGTCAGCGCCTTGGGGGTGACATCGGTCCAGTGCGTGCCGCCGTCGGTCGTGCGCCAGACCAGGCCGTCGTTGGTGCCGACCCACAGCGTGCCCGCCTGCAGCGGGGACGGTGAAATGGTGTAGATCACGCCCTTGCGATGACTGACGTGGTTGTCATCGGCGGCCGTGACCGGGTCCAGGTTGGCCGGAATGCCGGCATCCTTGCGCGTCAGGTCCGGACTGATCGGCGTCCAGTGATCGCCACCGTCGGTGGTCTTGAACAGGCGCTGGTTGGCAAAGTACAGCGTCTTGCGGCCCTTTCTGGAAAACTTCAGCGGCAGCGTCCATGCGGCGCGATAGTGCGCATCGGGATAGGCCAGGGTGGGGTCGATCTCGCGGGTCTGCCCGGTATCGCGATCGAGTTTCTTCACCCGTCCGCCGTACACGATGTCCGGATGGTCAGGATCCGGCGCGATCATGTCGCTCTCGCCACCGACGGACATCTCGTGGAACTGCTCCATGGTGATGCCGTCGGAGGTGCTCGTGCGGCTGGGCAGTGCCACCGCACCGGAGTCCTGCTGGGCGCCGTACACCCAGTACGGGAACTGGTTGTCGGTACTGACGTGGTAGATCTGCGCGGTCGGCTGGTTGTACCAGCTCGACCAGGTCTTGCCGCCGTTGAGCGTGATCAGTGCGCCCTGGTCCACGCCCAGCATCTGGTGGTCCGGATGGGTCGGGTCAATCCACATCTGGTGGAAGTCGTCGCCGGTGGGGTCGCCCTTGAGCGCAATGAAATGCTTTCCGCCGTCGTCCGAGCGCAGCACGATGGTGTTCATGGCATAGATGCGGTCGGCGTTTTTCGGATCGACCGTGATGCGGCTGAAATACCAGCCGCGTTTCCAGATGCGTTGGTCGTGACTGACCTGCGTCCACTGGGCACCGCCGTCATCGGAGCGGTACAGCCCTCCTTCCTTGTCCGGACCGTCGACGATGGCGTACACGCGATCCGGCTGGCTGCGCGCGACCGCGATGCCGATGCGTCCCGGATGCGCCGGAAAGCCGTGGCCGGTGATGGCCTGCCAATGACTGCCGCCATCATGCGACACGTACAGGCCACTGCCGGGGCCGTTGGAGGGCGGATACACGCTCCATGGCGGACGCCGGGTCTGCCACAGCGCTGCGTAGATCGTGTTCGGGTCGCCCGGCTTGAAGGCCAGGTCGATGGCGCCGGTGTTGACGTTCTTGTACAGCACCTTGCTCCAGTGCGCACCGCCGTCGGTGCTGCGGAACACGCCGCGTTCGGCGTTGGGGCCGTAGGCATGGCCCAGCGCGGCCACGAACACCACGTTCGGGTTTTTCGGGTCCACCAGCACCTTGCCGATCTGGCGGGTATCGGCCAGCCCGATGTGCGCCCAGGTCTTGCCACCATCGCTGCTCTTGTACATGCCGTTGCCGTGGGCGATGTCCGAGCGCATGTCGGCTTCGCCGGTGCCCACGTAGATCACCTTGGGGTTCGAAGGCGACACGGCCATCGCGCCGATCGAGCCCACGGGCTGGCTGTCGAAGATCGGTTTCCAGGTGCGACCGGCATCGTTGGTGGCCCAGACGCCACCGTCCACCGCGCCAAACCAGAAATGCCGGCTGTCGCCAGGCACGCCGGTCACCGTCAGCACGCGGCCACCGCGGAACGGGCCGATCAGCCGCCAGTGCAGGTCCTGGAACAGGGAAGGGTTCACTGCAGCCTGTGCAGCTGCAGCGACAAGAGCGAGGACAAGCAGGACGAGCGCACGAGAGCGTTTCACGAGACAACCCCTGAAATAGCAACAATCCAAAGGACTGTTATCCCGCATCGGCCAAGGACTCTCAAGGGCCACAGGTCATCCCTGTCCGAATATTGAGCGCAGCCGAACACGCCAAGGCAGTCAATGACCGCCGGCGGCAACCCCGCTAGAAGCTCGAACCCGGTTGTTCCAGAAACGCGGTTTCCTCCGCTGTGGAAGGACGCCCCAGGATCGTGTTGCGGTGCGGGTAGCGACCGAAGCGGTCGATGATGGCCTTGTGCCGCACGGCATAGTCATTCATCTTTTCCAGCCCGTTGTCGCGGAACAGCGGTGCCGCCCAGGCATGGATGGCACGCGACTCGCTGTGCATGAAGGGCATGTACAGGAAATTGCGCTCGATGGCGCTCAGCGCATCGCCCGTGCCGGCGGCGACAGCCTCCTGCGCCAGGACCAGGGCCATCGGGTCGCGTGCAAAAGCCAGCGGGGTGTCGCGGTGGATGTTGCGCGAAAACTGGTCCAGCACGATCACTTCCGCCAGCCGGCCCCTTGGCGTCTGACGCCAGGTAAACCATTCTCCGGCAGCGGCTTTGTCCAGCACGTCGCCAAAACGATCATCGATACGGGCGTCGAAGTCGGCGCTCTTGGTCCACCACATCGATGTATCGATCTCCTGGAACCAGAACGCAAGGATGGTTTCATGCATGGCGAAATCCCTTGTGGGTATGGTCCCGGGCGCGTGTGGAGGCGGGGTCGGCAAGAGGAAGGTGAAAGCCCGGGTTTTCAGGCACGATCCAGCCCAGGCGCAAAGCACTCGCCCGGGCACGGCATGGCCAGGGCGCGATCAGACGGCCACCCCGAACAACGTGCCCACCCCGGCGGTCAACGCCATGGCCAGGGCGCCCCAGAAGGTGACCCGGACCACCGAGACCAGCACGGGGGAACCGCCCGCCCGTGCCGCCAGAAAGCCCAGTACAGCCAGGAAGACAAGACTGCTTGCGGCCAGGCCCCACATCAGCATAAAGGCGGGAAGCAGGTAAACCATCACCAGGGGCAATGCAGCGCCCAGGGCAAAGGTTCCCGCTGATGCGAATGCGGCCTGTACGGGTTTTGCAGCCAGGGTGTCGGATATGCCCAGCTCGTCCCGTGCATGGGCGCCCAGCGAGTCGTGCGCCATCAGCTGCGTGGCGACGCGGCCGGCCAGATCCTCGTCGAGGCCACGCCCGACATAGATGGATTTCAGTTCCGCGTGTTCCTGGACCGGTTTTTCGACCAACTCTTGTTTCTCGCGCAGCAGATCCGCGCGCTCGGTATCGGCCTGGGACCGTACGGAGACGTATTCGCCCGCGGCCATGGACATGGCGCCCGCCACCAGACCGGCGACCCCCGCCACGAGTATCGCCGGGGTTGCGGCACCGGAAGCGGCGACCCCCAGCAGCAGGCTGGCGGTGGAGACGATGCCGTCGTTGGCACCCAGGACGGACGCACGCAACCAACCGGTTCGATGCGTACGATGACTTTCGCGGTGTCTCATGTGTTTGCTGCCTGATGGAATCCCTTGCCCGATGTTACCGCCAGGGCGACGCGATCCAGCATACGCCAAAAAGGCCGACATCCAGCTGGGGCCATGGGGAACGCCGGACCTTCAGCAACACCGTGCGGCCGGCGCGACCGACAGGAAAACGGGCTGCGCGCAGGCCCTCCGTGCGATCGACGCGCATGACCTTGGCCATGGGCGTGTCCGGACAACGGCCAGGCATGTCGAAGCGTCAAATCTTTCCCGCGACGCGGTCCCAGAATTCCTCGCGGTCATTGGTGCGCGGAAACGGCTCGGAAGGAACCGGTTTGTCCAGGAATGCGCACAGCGGTCCCCACCCTTGCTTGACCTCGTAGACAAGCAGCTGCTGGGCCGGAATGGTTTGCTTGACCGCTTCCAGGTGGGCTTCAAAGGACTGGATGAGGCCATCGCGGTCAAGACCCTCAGGGAACCCCGTACGGGCAATGACGCCGGACGACATTTCAAGCCACTCCTTCATCTCGGGCGGGCCTTCGGCTCTTTCGCCGAGCAGCTTGTAGATCGTCGAGGAAAAGCTGTCCGCCCAGCTTTCGGGGCTGCGCTGCGTCAGGATGAACTTGGCGTCGGGATACGCCGTGTGCAATTCGCGGAAGAAACAGGCCGTGGGCCAATCCACCGCACTCACATAGCCGTCGTACAGGCGCTCCCAGTCGGGATGCCCCGCCACGGCCGCCGACCACAGCGGCACCTGGGTGGGCATGTTCTTGAGGACTTCCTCCATGTGGTGGCAGGGTCCCAGCCACAGTTGATGGATGGCGAGTTTCAGCGAGTAGGTGCCGGTGCGACCGATGCCTGCGCCTATGACGGTAAGGGCCATTGTGATGCTCCCCTGAGCGGAAAAGGATCCTGCCGGGTTCTCTTCTTGATTCTGGAGCACGTTCACCGACGGCGTTGAACGGGGATCGCCCCATGCGCGGCCCAAGGAACAGAAACCATGGAACGCCAACGTCAAGCCAAATCCTACAACCAGGATGAATGTGGATGTAAACCAATGTCCGCAAGGCAGGGACCCCCGCGTGCGGCTGCCCACGACCGCTGGTCAGGCTGTGGCCGGGCTTGCGGCAATAACACCGGTCACAGACACGCTTTCCAGCGACGAGGATCCATGTCCTGCGCTCATTCGTTTCACCCGGCGAAGCTAATTGCGATCGTTACCTGACGCCTCAATCAAGACGACCCGGGAAGCCGGGTCGTCATGAATGCCTTGTCAGTCGGCATAGTGCTCAATAACCCGGCTGGCTTCGAGCAGCGATGCTCCAACTTGCTTGCGGTATGCACGAATGGCCGCAACCTTTTTGCCTGAATGGATCAACGCTTGAACAGCAGGCGATGGCGTAGGCAAAGAGGAAAGGTCACGAGGCTTTGGCCGAGAGACGAAAACGGCAATCAAGGCGAGAAAAATGGCGATAAGGGGAAAAACAATGGCCATGGACTGAATTCTTCTTATGCAGCGTACGCGCAGAGTCGTGCTGTCGAGGACGCAGTGCTCGTGGAGCTGGAGCCAGGAGCATGCTTGTTACTGCAATGGGCCATGGGATTCACCACGCCATCGACTGTCTTTGTAGGCAAAGGCCGACTGCCGACTAACGCTGGAATTGAGCGCTGGTATAGCCATCCGTCGCAAATGAACGGTTCGAGGTTACAGCCAACCCATTTGCATCGCGACTCCAGCAACGAAACAACCAAGACCTGAGTAGCCCATGATTTTGGTAGCCCCGATAATGAGTTGTCCTCTCTGGCGTGTCTCTAGCTCGTGAGCCAATGTGCGCACCCAAAAATAAGGAGCGAAAAGAAGATAGCCGATGCCCATGATGAGCCCGTATGCGCTCTTCGGCGATCTGGAGATGTAGACAGCGATAAACAGAACGCCAGTCATCACGAACAAAAGTGCAGCAAGCTTTGTTGAGCCGTCATAACTTCGCGAACTGCCTGAACCTTGCATTTTATGACCTCTAACGTTGGAGTTAAACGGCGCGCGTCAGCGCGTTCGCTTGGATGAGTTGTTAGGCGGAAGAGGTAACTGAGGCCACGAAACTGCCGCTACCAAGCCGCATACGACAGCCAATACCATGTGGGTGAGCGTATCGTGGAACAAACGCTGCGACCAATAGAACCCAAAGTCGGCACCTACCAGTGTTACTGCACCGGTGTAGAGTCGCCGCAGGCCGCTGGCTATGTGTGCCACCACTCGCGCGCGATGCTGGCTTGTTGAATGGCTGTCACGAAGAATCTGTTCGGCAAGTCGGTCTACCTGTTTTGCGTCCATGCTCTGCTCCTTGCCTAACGCCTTAATTCAGCAGCGTTTGAGGCGACGCCAGTTTTTGAGAAAGCAAAAATGGGTGGCGGGTCAAGCGTCCACTGCAATGATTTGTTATGCGACAATCCCGCAAGAATTTCAAGCAATTTCCAGCAACAAATTTGCGAGTTCATCTGGCCTGTTGCTCAAAATCATGTGGTTGGTCTCGATCTCATGGAAACTCCACGCCTCGGACTCTCGAGCGCGGGCCGCTGCTGTCGCAAAATGCGCGTTGCCGATTTCAGATGGATCACCCTGCGTGGCGCGAATGTAAGTTCGACGAAACCCAAATGACTCCAGTGGCTGAGAAAGCCTCACCGGTTCTAGTGCAGTTGCCATTGGCTGGGGTACACGACGCAGATTTTGAAACTGACCCTCACTCGGATCGTCAAATTCTCGCGGCGTAGGAGGAAGAAAATGCTGACTACCAATCTGCAGAGGTGACCGCGGCATTCCGACCAGCGAAAGTACGCTGTCGCCGTCCGATGGCACAAACGCATCCAAATAAACCAAATGTGAGACGCGATCTGCGACGTGCTCCAGGCTGCCAGTAACGACTGCCCCACCATAGGAGTAACCAAGCAAAACGATCTCGCTCAAATCTTCGTAAAGGATTTGATTTACAACATCCTGAATATGAGTGCTGAGCGTGATTTGGGGGCTAGCCAAATGAACGCGCTCTCCAATTCCAGTTAATGAGGGTGTAAACACCTCGTGGCCAGCTTTCTGGAGGCGCCGCCGCACGTGCCTGAAACCAAACGAACCTCCCCATGCCCCATGCACCAGAACAAAAGTTTCCATCTCACCTCCTAAATCTGCACGACGAACAGCATAGCGCCGCGCCGCGAGATATTTGCAAGCTGTTCTTGTCGCCTAACGTTTGACTTAATCGGCTTGCCGCAGGCGGGTCCGCTTGAAGGAAGGGCTAGGTGTGATCTCTCAGTAGGTTGTTCATCCGAGGCAAACCCGAAAGACTGGAGGTGCGAACCGACCAACCCTTCAGGAGCCCCGGATGAACATGCATAAAGGTGCCCGTTTGACG
>NZ_JAQIBU010000239.1 GCF_027858935.1 Oleiagrimonas sp.
GCCACGGCCGCCACCAGCGCGTCCTGATTGCCCGGCAAGGCCAGGGTCGGGCGGTCGAACGATTCGGCCTCCCACTGATGCACGAAAACCACGGCCACATCCGCCCCGGCGGCAGCCCGGGCGGCGGCCGCCGGATGGCTGCCGGAATCGAACTGCACGTCGGCGCCCGGCGCCAGCTTCCTGATCGCGGCCAGCGGTGCCGATGGCAGATACATCGGCGTTCCCGGCCATTGCCCGGGAACGCCTCCCTTGACCACATTGCCTCCCGGAGGACGCACCGTGGACGAGCCACCACCACTGAGCACACCCTTGTCGGCATGGGTTCCGATCAGGACGATGTGCTGCAAGTGTGTGGACAACGGCAGCAGGTGGTCATGATTGGCCAGCAACACCGCGCCGGCTTCCTCGGTCTTTTGCGCCACGCGTGTATCGGCTGCGAAATCGATCGGACGCTTGCGGGGTGGGTGGTCGAACACGCCCACCGCAAACATCGAGCGCAGGATGCGGTGCACCATGTCGTCGACCCGCGATTGCTGCACTTTGCCGTCGGCGATGGCTGATTGCAACGGCTTGCCGAAATAGATTTCCTTGTCGAACTCCCGGGCGGCGGACTCCTGGTCCAGACCGGCGTTGGCCGCCTGCACGGTGCTGTGTACAGCACCCCAGTCGGACATTACCCAACCCTTGAAACCCCAATCCTGCTTCAGGACGCGATTGAGCAGAAAGGGGTCCTGACAGGTGTAGGTTCCGTTGACGCGGTTGTAGGAACACATGACCGCGCCGGGGTGGCCTTCGGTCACCGCGATGCGAAAGGCCAGCAGATCGGACTCGCGCATGGCGGCCTTGTTCAGCTCTGAGCTGATCGTGGTGCGCGCGGTTTCCTGATCATTGACTGCATAGTGCTTGACGGTACTGATGACATGCCGGGACTGGATGCCGCGCACGACACTCGCGACCATGGTGCCTGCCAGAAGCGGATCCTCCCCGGCATATTCGAAATTCCGTCCATTGCGGGGTTCACGCACCAGGTCCACGCCACCGGCGAGCATCACGTCGAAGCCCTTGCGATGGGCTTCATCGCCGATCATGGCACCGCCGGCATATTCGATATGCGGATCCCAGGTTGCCGCGCTGGCCAGGCCCGAAGGCATCGCGGTCGCGCCTTCGCCACCGGGATGCGGCTTGGCCACGCCCAGCCCTGCATCGGTTTCCTGCAGCGCAGGAATTCCGAGCGATGGAACCGCTGGAACGTATCCGGCCGAACCCAACGCACCCTTGGGCATGGGGAGACCGTTGTGCGTCGAACCATAGTTCGACCGGATCAGGCGAAACTTCTGCGCCTGCGTCATGTGCGCCTCGAGCAAAGAGGCACGCTGGTCGGCAGACAATGTGGTATTCATCCAGGGCTGCGTCGCGGCGACCACCGCGGTACTTGCACAGGTCGCAACGATGAGCGTCAGGATGCGTACACGGATGGAATTGACGGTCATGTTTTAGGTCCTCGAATCACGGTTCCATGAATGCATGAAATCGCCCAATGGGGCTGGAAAGTTCCATCCGAACAAGCCGTCCACTGCCAAGGCAGACCGGATGGAATCTTGTTTGCGAACGCCCTGTGTGGTGGCCCGCATGCAACGACGGATCTTCGAGCACCGCAGGTAGCCGCCTGTTCGAGCCGCCCGTGATCAGGCCACGGTGGACATCGGTACAGGTTGCTCTTGCGGGCAAGGCGCCGCAGGTTTGCGCGCGACCGGCGCAGCCGCTCAAGGGTCATTCGCGATCGTTGTCTGCCCGCCTTGCACTCAGGGTGAAGTTGCACCCTAGGTTTGTGATGACAGCGCTGTCAATCTTGCGCTGCAACAACCCACGCCCCATTCCGCCATCCGACACCGCCATGCGGGCACAGGACGCTCGCAGATCCACGGGGCCATCCCCATGGCACAATGCCGGCATGCGCATCTATCTGGTCGGCGGGGCGGTCCGCGACAAACTGCTCGGACTTCCGGTTGCCGATCGCGACTTCGTGGTTGTCGGCGCGCACCCGCAAGACATGCTCGCGCAAGGCTACAAGCCGGTGGGCAAGGACTTTCCGGTATTCCTGCACCCGAAGACGGCCGAGGAATACGCACTTGCGCGCACCGAACGCAAGACCGCCCCCGGCTATCATGGCTTCTCCTTTCATGCAGCGCCGAGCGTGACGCTGGAACAGGACCTGGCCCGTCGCGACCTGACCATCAATGCGATGGCCGAAGACGAACACGGCACGTTGGTGGATCCCTATGGCGGCCGTCGTGATCTGGAAGACCGTATATTGCGGCACGTATCGCCGGCCTTCGTCGAAGACCCGGTGCGCATCCTGCGAGTGGCCCGCTTCGCCGCGCGCTTCGCCGCGCTGGGCTTCGGCGTGGCTGGCGATACGCTGGAACTGATGCGGCAGATGGTGCGTGACGGCGAGGCCGATCACCTGGTGCCCGAACGCGTGTGGACCGAGACCCGCAAGGCGCTGACCGAACCCCGTCCCTCCAGCTTCCTGCGGGTATTGCGGCAAGCCGGTGCCCTGCGCGTGCTGTTTCCCGAGATCGATGCCCTGTACGGCGTACCGCAACGACCCGAGTACCACCCGGAAGTGGACACCGGCATCCACACCGAACAGGTCGTCGACATGGCCGCACGACTGGCTCCGGGGGACGACCTTGTCGTGTTCTGCGCCCTGGTCCACGATCTGGGCAAGGCCCTCACCCCGGCCGACCAGCTGCCGCGACACGTGATGCACGAGAAACGCGGCCTGGTTCCGCTGCGCGCGCTGGCCGCGCGCCTGAAGGTACCGACCGAACATCTGGCCCTGGCCGAGCTGGTGTGTGCCCAACACCTCAACGCACACCGTGCGCTGGAGCTCAGGCCCGACACGCTGCTCAGGCTGCTCGAATCCCTGGATGCGCTGCGCCGGCCCGCCCGCCTGGACACGTTCCTGCTGGCCTGCGAAGCCGATGCGCGGGGACGTGAGGGGTATGCCGAATACCCCTACCCGCAATCCGCCTACCTGCATGCGGCACGGGAAGCCGCGGCCGCAGTCGTGGCCCGGCCCTACCTCGACCAGGGACTGCAAGGGCCACAGATCGGACAGGCCCTGCGCACGGCGCGCATCGAGGCCGTCGCCCGGATACCCCGCCCGGAGAAGGGAACGGAGTCCGGGTCAGTCGCACCCTAGAGGCGCTGCGAGCGGTCGGCCAGCAGGACGTCCTGTGGCAGCACCTGCGCGTCCAGGCCGCGCGTCATCAGCATCACCTGGAAACGCTCGCCCATCTCGCCTGGAAGGGTCAGGTGTTTGACCTGCTGCGCCAGTGCATAGCGTGCAGCCTCGTCCGCCGCCGAGGCATGCGCGTGTTCAAATGCATCCTGCAGGCCACTGGCCATCAGGAACTGTGCCTGCGGCAGGTAGGCGGCCAGGTCGAATCCGGCATGCTGGCCCGCCTCGGCCAAAGCGGTGAAATCGACCGAAGCGGTCAGGTCCTGAAGCCCAGGTTGACGCAGTACGTCGGCATGCACACGCTGGCGGTAGAACGCACGCAGGGTGCCGTCCTCGCGCCCGGGCCGGTAATACTCGTGACGGGCATATCCGTAATCGATGAACAGCATCAATCCCGCCTCCAGACTGCCGGCCACGGCCTGCATCCAGTACGGCAGTTGCGGCAGAAGCTCGGAACGGTAGCCGTCTGCAAAGGGCTGCTCCAAATGGCGCTCGAGATGACGCACGGCGCCGCTCACCAGGGTGTCAGTCGGTCGATCGGTACGTGCAAAACGCCCATCGTCGCTGGTGACCACGTACTCCTCCAGGACCTCGCCCTGGTGCAGGGTGAAACGCGTCGCCGGCAGGGCGTCGATGACTTCGTTGGCAAACAGTACGCCGCGCCAGGCCGCTTCGGGTGGCCGATCCAGCCAGGCCACACGCTCGAACAGTACCTTTGGCAGGGCTGCGCGCAAACGCTCACCCTGGCGCTCGCGCAGGTCTGCGCTGGGCTCCAGGATGAGATAGCGTCGGGGCGGCGTACCCGCCGCTTCCAATGCGACGAGTGCGGCCTCGGCAAAGGCACCACTGCCACCGCCCAGCTCAAGGATATCGGCCTGCGCACCCAAGGCCTTGATCACCGGCGAAAACGTGACTGCCACGCATTGGGCAAACAAGTCGCCCAGTTCCGGTGCGGTCACGAAATCGCCGGCCTTGCCGAACTTGGGCATGCCGGCGCTGTAGTAACCCAGGCCCGGAGCATAGAGGCATCGCTCCATGAAGCGCGAAAAGGGCATCGGCCCGTGCGCGGCGATTTCCTCGCGCAGATGGATGGCCAGACGCTCGGAATGGGCGCGTTCTTCGGGACCCGGTTCGGGCAGACGGTGTATGGCTTGGGCATTCATTCCGCCAAGGATAGCCCATGGAGCACGTCCGGCTGGTCACCGGCGATGCCCTCAGAACGGTTTTTCCAGGGTCAGGTAGACTCCGCGGCGCGGCCCGTATTGTGGCGCACCGACGCCGATACCGGTGCCATCGCGCAGTTCATAGACACGGTCCAGCGCATTGACCAGGGCCAGTCGGGCGTGCAGCTTGCCGATGGGCGTGCGCTGGAATTCATGCGCCAGGCTCAGATTCAACTGGAAATACGCGGGCAGCGAGGCGCCATTGGGTACCTGGCCCTGCTTGCGCAAGCCGCTGCCGAAGATGTAGTCGGCGCCGACCCGGGTGCCATCTCGCAGCGCGTAACTGATGCCGCCCGAAGATGTCAGCTTTTGGTCGTGGTCCAGGTGAATGTAGTGATCGGCTATATAGGCCAGGTCGGCGGGGCTGAAATTGTACTGGCTGGTGATCACGCGTCGACCCATCGCACGGCTGTATGCAGTATTGAAATACGCGTTCAATGGGCCCTGCGCATAGTTCGCCGTGAACTCCACGCCATGAATGCGTCCATCGGCATAGTTGAACGTCGAATAGACCAGCGCCGTGCCGAACTGCCCCTGATCCTGCAGCCGGTGGACACGCTTGTAATAGGCATCGAGTCCCACCGTCCAGGCACTTCCGATGTTTTGCGAGATCCCGGCATCGTAGTAATCAGAGCGTTCGGACAGCGGCGTGTTGTTGCCGTTGTTCTGCACCTGATTGGTGGTGCCATTGAATTTTGCGATGTTCGAGGCCGAGATCAGTTCCGTGGACGGCGGCGTGAAATAGCGCGCATATCCGGCATGCAGCACGGTGTCATCAGTGGCCTGGTAGACCATGCCCAGTCGTGGACTGAGTTGCCTTTCCGTGTGGTGGAACGCCTTGTACATGTCCGCGCGCAGTCCATAGTTGACGGTCAGCTTGTCGCCGATGCTCCACTCGTCCTGCACATAGGCCGCCCAGGTCCTTGCGATGACGCGGTTGGCATCGAGGATGTTGATTGGTGACGTACTGGTCTGTTGACCGCCGGCATCGACAGGAAACACGTATGCGTTGTTGTTGCCGAGCGCGCGCTCGAAATTTCCGTACAGGCCGTAGCGCAATGTATTGACGTCCCCGAGCGGCGTGGAAAAATCTGCCTGCACGGTGCTTGCGCGGTTGCTTCGGGAAATATACGAGGCCACGCCGTTGAACATCAGGTCACCGATCCTGTCCGGCGTGTAATTCAGACTGCTGTAGCGCTGGCCCAGCGAGATCTGATAGTCCGTCCGACCAAGTTTCCCCTGCAGTGAAAGTACGCCGAAGCGCGTGTGCTCTCCCTGTTTCTCGTCGAGCTGGGCGGAATTGAATTGGACCCGATTCAGATAGCCGTAGATCGGCGTCTGGCCGGGGTTGTTCGGTATCTGGAACCGATTGTTGCTGATGCCGAGCATGATACTTACGCGGGTGTGGCTGTTGACCAGATAGCTCAGATCGGCGAAACCCTTCAGCTGATTGGTGTGGTCATGGATGGGGTTGCGGCTCGGGGTGGGGTTCTGGATACCGACGTTGTCCTGCAAAAAGTTGGCCGTGCCATAAACACTCCAGCGCCCGCTGTTTCCCCAAACCGAAGCATTCGGATTGAGCGTGCCGAATGAACCGCCGGTGACGCCAACGCTACCGCCATTGCCCAGTGCATGCCCGCTCTTGGTGGTGATGTCGACCACCGCCGCAGTGCGCTCGCCGTACTGCGCCGGCAGTGCGCCATCGAGCAGCTTCACGCTGTTGATGGTGCGTGCATCGAGGGTCTGCCCGAATCCGGAAATCGACTCCGGGATGATGACGCCGTTGATCCGGTATTGCAGATTGCCGTGGTCGCCGCGTACGTGCAGCCCACCATAACTGTCCTGCACCACACCGGGGGCCTGCAGGAGCACCTGGTTGACCGGCGTGGATGCACCCAGCGGAAGCTGTTCGATCGACTGCTGGCCGATCACGTACTGGCTGCTGCCGGTATCCGGTGACAGTGCATTACGCGCCTGATCCAGCGTGGCACTGACGGTGACGGCCTCCAGATCAACCGCCTTCTGTGGCGTGCGGGCGGATTCGCTGGATGTCTTTCCACTCGCGCTGTCCGCCGATGGCGTTGCAGTGGGCGTTACGGTGGCCGCGAATGCACCTGGAACGGCAAATGCAAGAGCAAGGCTCAGCGCCAGACGTGTTTTCTGGATCATGGATGGACTCTCGGGCAGACGTGGATCGGGCGGATTGGATTGTAATGTTATATCATTACATATTCAATTCATGGCCCTGCCATGTCCCGGAAGTCACGCCCGGCGACAGCCGCGCACGCAAAAAGGCCGTCTGCATTCTGCCTGCGGACGGCCCCAACGGCGGATGGCGCCGGTTGCCACGGTGCCCGGCGCATTGCTTCGCACACTGCGCGCAGGCATGCAATCACCGCTTGGGTCGGAATGCCTGTTCCAGCAGGCCGGCCTGGAAGCCGTCACCTGCATCGCCATACTGGACGTAGCGATACAGCGCGGCGGCATAGATGCCCTGCAGGGCCGACTGCACCAGTGCCAGGGCGATCACGGCAGCAATGGCCAGGGCCATCAACGCGATCATCAGCCCTGGCGAATGCATCGAGGACGTGGCTGTGAACAGGGCCACGAACACGACGGCCAGCAACACATAGGCGAGAGTGAATACGATGTGGATGCCGGCGTTGCCGATGATGTTCTCGCCCCAGGTGCGCTTGAGCATGCCGGCGCTGCTCTTGACCGCCTCGATGGGACCGTCCTCGGTGGCGGCCAGGATCGGTACCACCAGGAACGTGGCCACGGTCCAGGCCAGGCCGAGCATGCCGACCACGATGCGCCCGATCAGACCCATGCGCTCTTGAAGGGCGCGCAGCAGCATGCCCACGGTGGCGGCGATCAGCGCGTAACCGAAAATCTGCGGCAGCTTGGACACGGCCAGCGCCAGGCCGTCGCCCAGCGTGGGGCGCTCGCCGTTCATGTGCGTCATGGCCGCGCCGACCAGGGCGGTGTTGAAGAAGAAAATGACCGTGTATTGCACCAGGTAGAACACGAACAGCCCGATGTAGAAACCGCTGCCGAACTGCGCATGCTGACCTGTGCCCTGGCCCGCCTGGATCGACAGGATCACAGGTGCGGCGAAACTGGCCGCCACCAGCAGGCAACACAAGCCCGAAAGCAGCGGAAAGACCAGCAGCTTGCGCTCCCGGTTGAGTACATCGGCGCTGGCCCTGACCAGCTCCAAGCTACGCGAAAACCTGCCGGCCATGACGGCCTCCCCACCGAATGAGCGTTCGCTCAACAATCCCCGCATCGTGCACTGCATGAGGGTATACCAGCAATCATGCCTCAGGCTCCGCCTGCCTGTCGCCCGGCAAATGGCCCAGTCCGGCGCGCATGTCCTGGCCGCTTGGCTGCTGGAAGATCGACAGGCCAAACTCGGGCAGGATCACAAGCAGGTGGTCGAAGATATCGCCCTGGATGCCTTCGAACTCGGCCCATGCCGTGGTGTCGGTGAAGCAGTAGATCTCCATCGGCAAACCGGTTGGCCCCGGATCCATGACCCGGACCATGCAGGTCAGGTCGTGATTGATGTGCGGGTGCGCCTGCAGATAAGCCAGGGCATAGGCGCGAAACGTGCCCACGTTGGTCAGACGCCTCTGGTTGACCGGCACGCGGCCATGCTCCCCAAGTTTGTCGTTCCATTCGGCCAGTTCCTCGCGCTTGTGATCAAGGTAGTCCACCAGCAACCGGAAACGCTTCAGTTCATGCTTTTCCTCATCGCTCAGGAAGCGAATGCTTCCGACGTCGAGGTATATGCCACGCTTGATGCGTCGCGCACCGGTGTCCTGCATGCCGCGCCAGTTCTGGAACGAGTCGGAGATCAGCCGCCACGTCGGGATGGTGGTGATGGTCTTGTCCCAGTTCTGCACCTTGACCGTATGCAGGGCGATGTCGATCACATCGCCGTCGGCGTTGAACTGCGGCATGCTGATCCAGTCGCCCACGCGCAGCATGTCGTTGGATGCCATCTGCACGCTGGCGACCATACTGAGGATGGTGTCCTTGAACACCAGCAACAGCACCGCCGAGATCGCACCAAGTCCGGACAGCAACAGGAGCGGCGAACGGTTGGCCAGGGTGGCGATGATGATGATGGCGCCGACCACGAAAAGCACGATCTTGGCCAGCTGGACATACCCCTTGATCGAACGCATATGTCCCTGCGGGGTCCGCTCAAAGAGTCGTTCCACGGCAGTCAGCATGGCGCCGATTGAAAACAGCACGATCAATATGATCAAGGCAGTGGCGATATCGGCCACCGCCTTGTCCAGCCTGCCCGGAATGTCGGGAACCAGGGGCATGCCGAACTGCACTACAAGCACCGGCACGATCTTCGCCAGTCGCTTGAATACGCCGGCGTCGAGGAAGGCGTCATCCCAGGTCCAGACCGTACGCCGAGTCACCACGCGGACCACACGCAGCAGCACGAGTCGAGCCAGAAGATTGGCCAGCCATGCCAACAGCACCAGGACCACCAGCCCCAGGATCATGGAGGCGTGCGGTTGGTCCAGCAGGGCTTTGAACTGATGCATCGAAGGCGACACACTTGCAGGCGGTAATCCCAGCATATCGCACAGGCGACCGTATCCAATGCAATCCAATCCTCCCGTTCATTCCGTGGCGCTGATCACCGGAGCCGCACGCCGCATCGGCGCGGCCATCGCCCGTCGTCTGCATGCGCAAGGCTACGATCTGGCCCTGCACTTTCATCACTCGGCGCAGGACATGCATGCCCTGCACGAGGAGCTGGAGCAGCAGCGCCATGATTCCGTTCTGGTCCTCGATGCCGACCTGAACGAACCGGCCGCGCCCGAAGCCCTGGTCACCGCCACGCTTAACCGTTACGGACGGCTCGATGCCCTGGTCAACAACGCCTCGGCTTTCTTCCCCTCATCACTGGACAGCACCTCGGTTGCGCAATGGAACACCCTGTTTGCAGTCAACGCGCGCGCGCCGTTCTTCCTCAGCCAGAATGCCGCACCGTACCTGCGCGAGTCCGGTGGCTGCATCGTCAACCTGACCGACATCCACGCGGCACGGCCGCGACCGGATGTGCTGGCCTACGCCTGCGCCAAGGCGGCGCTGGAAGCCCTGACCCGGGGGCTGGCCGTCAGCCTGGCCCCCGAAGTCCGGGTCAATGCGGTGGCCCCCGGCGCCATCCTGTGGCCGGAAGGCGAGATGAGCGACGCGCAGCGCCAAGCCATGCTGGCACGCACGCCGATGGGACGCATCGGCAGCGTGCAGGAAATCGCAGAAGCCGTCTACTGGCTGCTCAGCGGCGCGCGCTACAGCACCGGCGAAATCCTGCACCTGGATGGTGGGCGCCACCTGACCTGACAAGACATAAGCAAGATGGACGGCCTTTGCAACGAATCTCGAACAAATCCGGATCGTCGGGGACGCGTCGCAGAGCCGGCTTTCGGATGCTGACCGATTCCGCACCCTCCCGACACATCCGGACGAGGCCGGCTTGCAGTTCACAGTTCTGCGGGGGCAAGGGTTTCGAACTGGTTATCGTGGTCCGGATGCTCGGCCCACAGTTGCGCGAGTGTGCGGCCGTCGCCGGGGACCACGGCGTCCGGCGCGATGTCGAACAAGGGCTTGAGCACGAAGGCGTGGCGCAAGTCGCTGCGCGGGATCTGGAGATGCCCCGGGCCATCGACGATACGCTGGCCGTACAGCACCATGTCGATGTCCAGCGTGCGGCTTGAGAACCGCGGACCTTCGCGACGACGGCCCTGCGCAGCCTCGAGCGCGTGCAACCAGTCGTTCATGTCTTGCGGCTGCATGGAGGTATCGATGCCGACCCCAGCGTTGAGGAAATCCTCGCCTTCGAATCCAACCGCGCGGGTGCGATACACCGGCGACACCACAATCGTGCCGAACTGCGCGCGCAGCGCAGCCAACGCCGCGCGCAAATGCCGCCGCGGCTCGATGTTGCTGCCCAGACTCAGATAGACCCGCGCCATCAATCGCGCGAACCGCGCTCGATCTGCACGCCCACCGCCCTGGAGCCGCGCACGGCGCCGGGCTTGCGCAGGCGCAGACGCACCCAGCGCACGTCGAATTCCTCCCGCACGATCTGCGCGCAACGCTCGGCCAGGGTTTCCACCAGCCCGAAATCGGAAGCCTCCACGAACTCGACCAGACGCTTGGCCACCGCCTTGTAGTTGAGCGTGTCCTCGATCGCGTCGGTCGCGGCCGGCGCGGTGTTGTCGAACGCCATTTCCAGGTCCAGGGTCACCGTCTGGCGCACCATCCGCTCCCATTCATAGATGCCGATGATGGTGTCGATTTTCAGTCGCTCGATGAAGACGATGTCCATGCCTGCCTCTTGAATGCGGAAAATTGCCAGCTGGTCATTCTACGCGGCGTGCGCTCCGGCGGATGTCAGTGGCTCGAGGCTCTCCAGGCTCCAGCGCGGATGCACATGAATATCCGGGCCCTGCACCTGCCCCGCCGAAAGGCGGAGGGCTCCGGCCAGCGCGATCATGGCGCCGTTGTCGGTGCAGAACGCCAGACGCGGGAAATACGTGCGGAAGCCGTCCGCCTCGCCGGCTGCGGCAAGGTCGGCACGCAGCCGCCGATTGGCGCCGACGCCACCGGCGATCACCAGTCGACGCATGCCTGTGGCCTGCAGTGCGCGGCGACACTTGATGACCAGCGTGTCCACGATGGCCTGCTCGAATCCGGCCGCGATGTCGGCCCGTGCGCGGGCATCCTGGTCGCTCTTCTGCCAGGCCAGAAGCACCTGGGTCTTCAGGCCCGAGAAGCTGAAATCCAGGCCTGGCCGATCGGTCATGGGCCTGGCGAAGCGATAGGCCCCAGGGTCGCCCTTGAGCGCCTCGGCAGCCAGCGCGGGACCACCCGGATAGGACAGACCCATGAGCTTGGCGGTCTTGTCGAAGGCTTCCCCAGCAGCGTCGTCCAGGGTGTCGCCCAGGACCCGGTACTCACCGATGGCGCGCACCGCGACCAGCATCGAATGGCCACCGGAGACCAGCAGGGCCACGAATGGCGGTTCTGGCGGGTCGGCTTCCAGCAGCGGCGCAAGCAGGTGACCTTCCATGTGGTGCACGCCGATCGCCGGCAGCTCCAGTGCCCAGGCCATGGCCCGCGCGGCACTGGCACCCACCAGCAAGGCGCCGACCAGGCCCGGCCCGGCGGTATAGGCCACGCCGCCCAGCTCGCGCATGCCGAGGCCGGCCTCGGCCAGCACCTCGCGCACCAGCGGCAGCAACTTGCGCACGTGATCACGACTGGCCAGTTCCGGCACCACGCCGCCATAATCGGCATGCAGGGCCACCTGCGAATACAGCGCATGGGCCAGCAGTCCATGCCCGGGCTGGTAGATCGCAACCCCGGTCTCGTCGCATGACGATTCGATGCCCAACACAGGCTTTGAATATTCGGTGTTTTGCACGCTATAATTCTCGGCTCGCCCGGTTTCAGACGGGTAAGTCTAACAAGTGGAGATTCCATGCCTAGCGTCAAAGTCCGCGAGAACGAGCCGTTTGAGCTCGCCCTGCGTCGCTTCAAGCGTACCTGCGAAAAGGCCGGTGTACTGGCCGAAACCCGCAAGCGTGAGTATTACGAGAAGCCGACCCAGGAGCGCAAGCGCAAGCGTGCTGCCGCGGTGAAGCGGCATCTGCGCCGCCTGTCGCGCGATACGGCTCGCCGCACGCGCCTGTACTAAGAGTCCGGGCCTCACTCACGGGGCTGGACCCCGGCCGACTGACCAAGGTCGGCGGGGCCGCATGATTCCCGTGTAAATCAAGCCTGCGCTGGCCGGTGTCGTGGATGCGACACCGGCTTTTCGCGTTTGTGGAGTAAACGTCGATGACCCTGAAAGCCCTGCTGACCGAAGATATGAAGACCGCCATGCGCAACGGCGACAAACCGCGACTGGGCGTCATTCGCCTGGTCAACGCCGCCATCAAGCAGCGCGAAGTGGACGAGCGTATCGAACTGGACGAGACCCAGGTGCTTGGCGTACTGGAGAAAATGCTCAAGCAGCGCCGTGATTCGGTGACCCAGTACGAGAATGCCGAGCGAGAGGATTTGGCCGAAGTCGAACGTTTCGAGATCGGCGTGATCGAATCCTACCTGCCACCGCCACTGGACGAACAGGATCTGATGGCCATGATTGACGTCGCCATCACGGAAACGGACGCCAGTTCAGTGCGCGACATGGGCAAGGTCATGGCCGTGCTGAAAGAACGCGCCGCCGGGCGCGCTGACATGAGCGTGGTCTCGCGGCAAGTCAAGCAACGCCTGGCCTGAGTTGCTCTGACCACCCGGTTGCGGCTGCGCCGCATCCGGGCCGGGTCGCATCGCGGACCTGCCGTGCGATTGATCGAGTGACATCCATCGACTGCACTCCGGGTTCCTCCATCGCTTCGCCTGTCGCAGCTGCGCAACATTGGCAGGTACGATCATGACGTGCCGGGAAGATCGGCTGCTGGGCGGAAATCAAAGCCCAGGGTCTGCGACACGGCCACTACATTGCGGCAATGGCGCAGCAGCGCTTCCTCCCGCTCCACCACCCGCGGGCGGGCATCCAGGGTGCAGGCCAGTGCCCGCTGCAGCAGCGCGGCATGCGCCTCGGCCAGCTGTCGCGACTGCGCATCGTCCAGCAGTCCCGCTTCGCGGCAGGCCATGATCAGGCTGGCGTTGGCCGTCTGCTTGAGCAGCGCCGGCTGCTTGGCCGCATGCGCCAGGACCAGGCCCTGCAGCAGGAACTCGATGTCCAGAAGTGCACCCTCGCCCTGCTTGAGGTCCAGCACCGCGGTACTGGAGCGATCCCGCTCCCGGCGCCAGCGTCGACGCATCACCGCGACCTCATCACGCACAATGGCGATATCGCGGGGCTGCTCCAGCACCTGCCGCCGCACCTCGCGCAGGCGCTCGCCCAGTTGCGGATCACCGGCGACCGGGCGCGCGCGCAACAGGGCCTGGTGCTCCCAGGTCCAGGCGCGTTGTTGCTGATAGGCGGTGAACGCATCCAGGCTGGTCACCAGCATGCTCTTGGAACCGTCCGGCCGCAGCCGTGCGTCGACCTCGTACAACCGACCAGCCCGTGTCAGCACCGACAGCCAATGCATCACCCGCTGCGCCAGGCGCTGGTACCAGCGCACGCCGTCCAGGACACGGTCGCCATCGCTTTCGGCACGCGCGCGTTCGCCATCGAACACGAACACCAGGTCCAGGTCCGAGGCAAATCCCAGCTCCTCGCCGCCCAGGCTGCCGTAGCCCAGCACGCTGAATCCCGAGCCTTCACCCGGCAGTCGTCCGTGTTGCGAGACCAGCTCGCGTTCGGCCAGTGCCAGAACGGTGCCCACGGTCTCTGCGGCCAGCGCGGCCAGGCGTCGCACACAGGCCGCAGCGTCGGTACGGCCATCGTTGAAGGCCAGCCCGAGCCGAAACGCGAGGCTGGCCTTGAGCTCGTTGATGCGTTCCAGGTCCCCCTCGGCATCGCGCACATCCAGGGCCCGCAAGGCTCGTGATATCTCGGCTGCAATTTCGGCGCGCTTGAGTGGCAACTGATCCATGCGTGGATCAAGCACGTCATCCAGCAGCAATGGTTGCGCGATTACGCTCTCGGCAAGAAAGGCGCTTTCGGCAAACAGGTCGGCCAGTCGCCGCCGCGCACCGGGTTGCTCCTCCAGCAGGGAAAGATAGGACGAACGCCGCGCCACGGCCTGCACCAGACGGACCAGTCGCAGCAAGCACAGCTCGGGCGCCGAGGTGGCGCGCGCGGCGGCGATCAGTTGCGGCATCAAGCGCTCCAGGCGCGCGCGCCCGCGAGCGGACATGGCACGCACGGTGGCGGCCTGCGGCAAGGTATTTAGGGCATCGGCCAGCACCATCGAAGCGGGCATTCCGGCCGCGCCCAGCTGCGCCGCATCAAGTTGCTGCTCGGTGGCCGCCGTCCACAACACGCTCTCCCCGACCGGCGCCGCCGCGTGCACTCCGGCATCGGGCACCAGCACCGCATTGAACTCCTCGGTCACCGCCTGGCGATGCGCGGCCAGCTCCGTGGCCAGCGTATTCCAGTCCGCATAGCCCAGGCCCAGAGCGATGCGGGCACGGGTGACCGGATCGGGCGGAATGTCGTGGGTCTGCGCATCACGCATCATCTGCACGCGATTTTCCAGATGGCGAAGGAATCGCCATGCATCGCGCAAGCGCCGCGCACGCTCCGCAGGAATGTAGCCGCGCTCCTCGCACGCCTGCAACGCCGGCAGCAGGCCGCGCACACGCAGCGACGGGTCACGACCGCCACGGATCAACTGCTCCAGCTGGACCACGAACTCGATCTCGCGGATGCCCCCCGGCCCCAACTTGAGATTTTCAGACAAGTCCTTGCGCGCAACCTCTGCATCGATACGGGTCTTCATGTCGCGCAGGCCCGCGAACGCGGTGTAGTCCAGGTAACGCCGGTACACGAACGGTCGCAGCATCTTGAGCAGGACCTTGCCCTCGACGCGATCGCCGGCCACCGGACGGGCCTTGATCCAGGCATAACGCTCCCAATCGCGCCCTTCACGCTGGTAATACTGCTCCATGGCCACGAACGGAAGCGCGATGCGCCCGGCGCTGCCAAAAGGACGCAACCTGAGGTCGACACGCGCCACGATCCCCTGCGCCGTAGGCTCGGCAAGCAGCCGCACCAGTTGCCGACCCAGCCGAGTAAAGTATTCGGCGCCTTCCAGGGGACGCTTGCCGTCGCTGCGTTCGGCCTCGGCATAACCCAACACTAGATCGATGTCGGAAGAGAAATTGAGTTCGCTGCCACCGAGTTTGCCAAACCCGAGCACGACCATGCGCTGGGCTTCGCCTTCGGCATTACGGGCTACACCGAAGCGGGCCTCGATCGCGGTTTCCGACCATACCAGGGCGCGTTCCAGCAGGGACTCGTAAAGCACCCCGGTATCGCCCAGCGTATCGCCCAGTTCGTCCAGACCGTTGACGTCACGGAACACCAGACGCATGGCCTCGGCATCGCGAAAAATGCGCAACACGCGCATGCAGCCGGTTTCGTCCGCGGGAAGCTCCAATTGCGCTGCGCGAGCGCCGGGATCGCCAGCACTACGCAGACGGTCAAGCCCCTCGCTGTCGAGCAAATGCGGCTGGCGCTTGAGTACTTCGGCAGCAAAGTCGCTGACCAGGAGCATGTGACGGATGCGCTCGGCCACGCCGGAGTCGTCCTGGACCGTGACCCCAGCAGCACGACAGCTCTCGATCACGGCGGCATAGCGTTGGCAAACCAGGTCTTCGACTTCGGGCGGCAGGATGGGTGCATTCATCGTTTCATTATGCGACCTTGCGCCGCGCCTGACAGGACGCATGACCGCTGCTGCAGCCGTCCGGCATGTGTCCTCCCATTCATGTCAGGCTTATTACAGTCTTGTGTCATGGTATGCGGCCTTCGCGACCATGTTCCTCCTCACGGGCTGTCCGCAAACACCATGTCCACGTTTCACTCCAGACCATTACTCCTGGGCCTGAACCGGCCCACACGAATTGCCGTGGTGGTCGCTCTGGGACTGCTCTTTGTCCTTGGCACCAGCCTGATCGACGGCGGCAGCGGCATCGCACCCGAGGCACTGTGGAACGTGCCCTCGTGGGCCCCATGGTGGAGTGCTCCGCTGCGCATGCTGGCCAATGCCCTGCCCGGTCTCTTGTTGGCACTGCTGCTGCTGGTGCTCACACGCAAGGCCTTACTTTCGTTCCTGCTGGCCTATCTGGTCCAGGCACTGGTCTACGGGGTGAAAGCGCTCAAGGTCGCAAACCTGGGTTCGCCGCTGACACCGACCGATTTTCGCATGCTGGGTCAGGTGGGCGACGGCGGCGGCGATTTGCTCAGTGGCTACCTTCCGCACAGCGTCTTGCCGTATCTGGTGATCGTGGCCGGCATGGTGGCACTGGTCGCGCTGATCCGCTACGAACCTCCGCTGCTGGCGGCCCGGCCGCGCACGACAAGGTGGGTCGGCGCGATCATGCTGGCGGTGCTGTTGGGCGGCATGGCCGCCGCCGCCGGAAGCTGGGGCGTCCTCTACAACCGTGACCTGCTCGGCATGCAGCCGTGGTCGGCCAAGGCCACCGCCAAGCAGACCGGGCTGTTCAGCGAGCTGATGCTGTTCCGGCTGCAGTACGCCAGCCCTCGCGAAAAGCCGGATACCGCTGCTGCACTGAAACTGATGGCCGACTACGACCCGGCCATTCAGCATCTCGAAGCGCATCCGCAAGCGCCGAACAAGGTCGACGCGCAACCGGACATCGTGATCATCCTCAGCGAGTCGTTCTTCGACCCGACCATCCTCAACGGCTACGGCAAGCACGCCGACTTCA
>NZ_JAQIBU010000126.1 GCF_027858935.1 Oleiagrimonas sp.
CAGGAGACGGTACAAAGAGTTCTATCCGCTTCTCGTCAACCCTTCACGCTGCCCAGCAGCAGGCCCTGGTCATGCGCGGACTCATGCGTGCCCCCGGCGTCGAGTGAACAGCAGAAGCACGCTGGTGACCACGAATATCAGCACGAACAGCATGAATGCAACCGCCGAGGCCATGCCAAGGTTCCACCACTTGAAGCCGGCCTGGGACATCAGGTCGAGCACACTGATCGTGCTTTGCAGCGGTCCGCCCTCGGTGATCACATAGGGCTCGGCGAACAGCTGGAAATACCCCGACAGGGTGAGGATGCTGACCATCAGCAGAGTGGGGCCGAGCATGGGCAGGGTGATATGCCGGAACGTGCGAACAGACGATGCGCCGTCGATGCGCGCTGCTTCGTACAGCTCCGGCGGGATCGCCTGCAGGCCGGCCAGGAACAGGATCATGTTGTAGCCGAAGTTCTTCCACACCGCGAAGGCGATGATCGTGGGCATCGCCCAGTGCGGGTTGCCCAGCCAGTCGACCGGGTGCAGGCCCAGATGCACCAGCAGATCATTGACCAGTCCATAGCGGGTGTTGAACAAGTATTGCCAGACCACCGCCACCGCGACCAGCGTGGTCACCACCGGCGCGAATAGTGCGGTACGGAAGAACCCCTTGAAGCGTGTCCGCTGCGCATTGAGCAGCAACGCCGCACCCAGCGAGACAGCCATCGACAGCGGTACCCCGACCAGCACGAAATACAACGTGTTGCCCAGCGCCGACCAGAACAGCGGCCGTTGCAGCAGATGCAGATAATTACCGAAGCCGACGAAGCGCAGGTTGTGGATGTTGGCCAGCGCGTACGGGTCGAAATCAGTCAGGCTGAGCACGAAGCCTCCCAGCACCGGAAGCGCGAAGAACACCAGCAGCACGATCATCGCCGGTGCCAGGAACATCCATGCGGCTGTGCTGCGCATTTTCATGGCGGGCCGGTCTCGGCAGAATGGCCGTGCGCGAGCACCCAGCGGCGTTTGGCCAGGATATCGTTGCTGCGTTGGTCAAGCAGCTTCGCGGCCTGGTCCACAGTCAGTTCGCCGTGGCCCAGGCGTTCACCGACCAGGGCCAGCTGGGCGGCAATGCGTTCCCATTCGGGCACCTTGGGGACCGGTCGCGCGCGTTCGAGCTGAATGCGGAAGGCGCGCGCGTGGGGGTCGTTGGCCAGGGTCGAATGGTCCCAGGCCGAACGTCGCGGCGGCATGTCGCCAAGCAATCGGTAGAACCGGCGTTCCACGTCCGGTTGCGACAGGTACTCGGTCAGCAGCCATGCGGCCTGCTTGTGGCGCGAGGCACGAAAGATCACCAACGAGGATCCGCCTGCCAGTGACGCCCCGGGGCCATGCGGTCCGGGCAGCGGCGCGGTCGCCCAGTCATGCTTGAGCCGTGCCGGCATGCGGTTCCTGAATTCCTCGATGTTCCAGGGGCCGGAGACGTAGAACACAAAGTAGCCCTGGGCGAACGCGGCCCACGGGTTGGAGATCTCGGTGTTGGTTACTTTCGGGGCCCAGCCGTTGCGGAAGAAACTTGCATAGAAGCGCAGCGCGTGCTTGAAACCGGGTGACTCGAAATTGCCGTAGCGGCCACCGTCGCGCAGCATGGGCTGCGATTCCTGCAAGCCGAACGATTCCAGTTGCTCGAACTCGTTCAGTGGCAGCAGCGTGGCGAAGCGCGAGGGGCCCACGCGCGCCTTGATGGCCGCCATCTGCCGCGCCCACTCGGCCCAACTCGCAGGCGGATGATCGAAACCGGCCTGGGCCAGCAGGTCCTTGCGGTAGAACAGCAGGCGCGTGTCGACGTACCACGGCACGCCGTACAGGGTGCCGTTTACGATGTTGGTATCCCAGATCCCGGGGAAATAATCCTCTGGATCCACTGTGCGGGAGGAGCGCACGCGCGGCCCCAGGGGCTGCAGCGCGCCGAGCTCGGCCAGCTCCGGAATCCAGGTGTTGCCCAGCTGGCACACGTCCGGCAGGGTGTCGCCGGCAAACGCGGTCAGCAGTTTCTGGTGCGCAACCTTCCAGGGCAGGATCTGCACGACGACGTGGATATCCGGATGCTCGTGTTCGAACGCCGGCATCAACTGCTGGACAGCCTCGCCCTCGCGCCCCATGGCCCAGAAGGTCAGTTTCCGGCCGGGAGACTGCGACGAACTGCACGAACCGAGCAGCAGCAACACCGCCAGTGCGGTCAGTTGCAGGCAAGGGTGGCGGCCGGAGCGCATGCTGGTCCTCAGTGTGCTGCGCTGCCCGTGCAGCTCGACTTGCCGCTGCACAGCCATCCGCCCTCGAAGCCCGCGCGCAAAAGCCCCTTGCGGATGTGCCGATTGCGGCGCATCACGCGCCACACCAGTCCGCTGCGGTAGTTCTCGATCATCAGCAGGATCGGTCCCTGGTCGATGCCCAGGTACTCATCATCAACCCAGCCGACCTTCGGGTCCAGGTGCCCGCTTCTCAGCTTCAGGGTTTTCAGCGAAAAGGTCGGATTGAAGGCGTCGACGAATCCGTAGGTGCCATAGATGGCCGAGCCGTATCGCTGCTTCATCGTGCGCATCGCCTGCAACACCCGTTTCGGCGCAAACGGCATCGAGCCCAGGGCCGCGGTCGGTGCCAGGGTGCCGTCATCGAAGGTGCTGCCCGACAGTCCCGCGCCGCGTGCCGAATAGCCGCGGAAGTGTATCGGGGCGCCGTCGTGGATTGCAGTCACGTTGCCCGGGCCATTGCAGGCAGTCAGGCCCCAGACGTTCTTGCCATAGCCCTTGAAATCATGTGGATTGGCGATGGCATAGGCCTGCTGCGCCAGCACTGCGCGGTGGCTGTTCTGGAAATAGTCCAGATCGTGTGCGCGGCTCCAGGCGTCTCGGATGCCGCGAAAGTCGATCCATGCCTGGCTGTACTGGTGCCCGAACATCGGTCCGAAGGCCAGATAGGTCTGGCCGCGGTATGTCCCCCAGCTGTGGCCGTAAGTGCTTGTCCAGGCCTGCCAGGCGTCTGGTTGCACCGGATGCGTGGGCGAGCCCAGTGCCAGCACGTAGATGATCATGCCCTCGTCATACCCGGTCCAGTCGTGGGGAATGAACTTCCCGCCGGGCGTCCAGCCCATGCTGATGGCCGGTGGACGCGCCTGTGACCAGGTCCAGTCGACGCGATCGTAGATGGTCTCGGCCAATTTGCGGATCTCGCGTTCGGCCGGTGTGTCACGGTCAAAGAAGCTCTGGCAGAACAGCACCCCGCCGAGCAGCAGCGACGTGTCCACCGTCGAGACCTCGACCCACCGTCCATAGCGCAGCCCGGTCCGCATATCGAGGAAGTGATAGAAGAAGCCGTGGTAACCGCTGTCTCCGTCCTCGCTGGGACCCTGCGGCGCGTGGGCGAAGAAGCGCAGCGTCTTCAGTACCCGCTGGACGGCCTGCGCGCGCGTGATGTATCCGCGCTCGACGCCGATACCGTAACCGGTCAGCGCGAATCCGACCGCGGCGATGCTCGAGAACGGCGTGCCGCGCGCAGGCACGTGGTCCGGTTCCAGTCCATTGGCGGGATTGGCGTTTTTCCAGAAGAACTCGAAGGTGCGATGCTCGACGTCGTCGAGCATCGCTCGCGTATGCGCGGAAATCTGCGGATGCGGCTTGGGTGCAGTTGCCGTGCGGGCCGCGCACGGCAACCCGGAAAATAGAACGACGAGGGCGACGAGAACTGTCGCGGCCACCGATCGGGTCAAAGGTACCTTCATCATCAACATCGGGTCCTGTGCGTGCGGGTGGATTAAAGCCGGGTCGACCCGGGCATCGGGATACTGCGCAGTCACCGGTCCACTGGTCAGCCCTTCATGGACTGCAGCCGATCGAGGAACACCTGGTGCGCGGGCATCGCGTCCACGCAGCTGTCGATCACCCTGGCGGTATCGGCGACAAAGGCGCGCAGCTCCTTGTCGGGGACCTGGTCGACCAGCGGGTGGTATCCGCGTGGCTCGATGCCCTGCCCGATCATCACCTGCACCCAGCTGACCTCGGCGAACATCTCTTCGGCCTGGCGGAAGAAACGGCCGCTGTCGCGGAAAAGCTCGAGGGTGTCCTGGAGCACACCGGGAATCGACATCGTGCGGCACTGGTTCCAGAAATCGCTGTCTTCACGCGTGGTGAGCTTGTAGTGCAGGATCAGGAAGTCGCGGATGCGCTCGAACTCGAACTGCGCCTGGGCGTTGTAGCGGTCGATCAGCACCTCGCTGAACCCCTCGCGCGGGAACAGGTTCAGCAGCCGCGCGATACCCGACTGGATCAGGAAGATCGAGGTCGATTCCAGCGGCTCCATGAACCCGCTGGAAAGGCCCAGCGCGACCACGTTCTTGTTCCAGAACTTGCGCCGCATGCCGGTGACGAAGTGCAACTGCCGTGGTTCGCCAAGCGCCGGTCCGTCGAGGTTGGCCAGTAGTGTTGCGGCAGCCTCGTCATCGCTGATGTGCGCGCTGGAATACACGTAACCGTTTCCGATCCGGTGTTGCAACGGGATCCGCCATTGCCAGCCGGCCGTCTGCGCCGTGGCACGGGTGTACGGCGGAGGTGGCCCGGCGTTTTCGCATCCCACGGTCAGTGCACGGTCGCAAGGCAGCCAGTGGGTGAAATCGATGAAGCCGGTCTCGAGCGTCTGCTCGATCAGCAGGCCGCGAAAGCCCGAGCAGTCGATGAACAGCTCGCCCTCCAGGACCTCGCCGTTCTCCAGCGTCACCGATTCGACGAAGCCGGTTTCCGGGTGCTGGCGTACCTTGCAGACCTTGCCCTCGATGCGCTTGACGCCGCGCGCCTCGGCATAGCCACGCAGGTAGCGTGCGTAACCGCTGGCATCAAAATGATAGGCATACGGGATGTCGGCCAGTGGCGAATGCGCCGGCGCATCCTGGGCCGAGGTCATGAACTTGCCGCGCGGGGCCGCCGCCGTGTTGATGGAGTAGGCCGCCAGGTCCCTGGCGAACCCGTGCTGACTGGCCTTGATCCAGTATTGGTGGAACGGCAGCAGGCCGAGGCTGTGGCCAATGTGGCCGAAGCCATGGATGTAGCTGTCGCCCAGATGTCCCCAGTCGTTGAACTGGATGCCCAGCTTGAAGGTGCCCCTGGTCTGCCGGATGAACTCGATGTCGCTGATCCCGAGCAGGTCATTGAACAGCTTCAGGTGAGGCACTGTGGCCTCGCCGACGCCGACCGTGCCGATCGCCTCCGATTCCACCAGGCGTACCTTCACCTGGGTTCCCAGCACCCGGGCGAAGGCCGCTGCGGCCATCCAGCCCGCGGTGCCTCCGCCGACAATGACGATATTCTTGATATGCGGATCGTTCATGCAGGGGTAACCATCAACCAAATGCGGGTACACAGAAAGCGTTCCTGCCGCACGCTGAAACGTCAGCGTTGCTGGAACCATTGCACGCACCCACCTTTAATGGAAAGCGGGACGGACCCTGCATGAGGGCCCGTCCCGCTTGTGGGGACGATCAGAACTTCGCGCCGATTTCGAACTTGATGGTGCGCGGCGCGTACTGGATGTTGCCGTTCGTGTTGTAGACCAGCGACTCGGCCCCCGGTCCGCCCGACGTGTTGAGGGACGTATCCACATAGTTGTGGAAGTTGAACGCATTGATCAGGTCGAACCGTCCGTACATGGTCACGCCATAGCCGACCGTGAAGTTCTTGGTCGCCTGGAAGTCCACGTCGCGGTACCCCCACATCTTGCCGCCGATCAGGAACCGTCCTTCGCCCGGTGGCCGGGCCGCATACGAGTGGCACCAACTGCCGTTGGAGAAGCTGTGGCTGCCGAAGAAGCAGGAGATGCCGTTGACTGGCGTGGGCGTGGCCAGCGTGACCTTGAGACCCATGACGATGTCCCAGGGTCCGCTGAAGCTTCCCGTGGCCACGATCCGGTGTCGGGGCGCGGCGTTGGAGGTGATGAACGGATACTGGTGGATGGTCGCGTAGTCTAACGAGTAATGCTCGTTGACGTTACGGTTCTGCTTCGCGCTGGTGAACGTGTAGGCCACCGTGGCGCCCCAGCCTGATTCGCGTGTGTAGGGCTTCTCGGCCGAGGCGAGAATCTCGTTGTTGTGCATCTGGATGCCGTTCATGCCCAGGATCAGGCTGCCGAAGCCCGGCACGCCATCCCCCCAAGGCTGGCTGTGGTTCTGGAAGAAAGCACCGTTCGGATAACGGTTGCCGAGGATGAACGCGAAACCGTCATGGTAGGTGATGTGGGTGAACGTGATATCGGTTTGCCATGCGCCGATCTTGTTCGACATGCCGAAGCTGGCCTGGTCCGAATACGGGATCTTCAGGTTGTTGTTGAGCAGGTCGACTTCGCCGCCATTGCCGGCCTGCACCAGCGATTGCAGGTTGGGCAGGCCATTGAGGTACTTCGGATCCCAGGCATAGCAGGGCGTGCCATTGGTGACGTTGCAGGTGCCGGTGTTCGGGTTCTGGAAGTACACACTGAACTGCGGCAGGGCGGCCTTGGTGACCTCCAGTTGCATGTAGTTGTAGAGGTTGCGGTCATAGGACCGGCCCCAGCCGCCGTGGAACACATGCTGCTCATCGTTGAACAGGTCATAGGAGAAGCCCAGGCGCGGCTGCCATTCGTTTTTCTTCGGCGAGCGCTGGTGGCCATTGCTGATGTAGTCGTTGACGTTGATGCCGCCCCGGGCCAGGGCCTGAGCGTAGGTCTCGCCCGCGTACGGCGTGCCCGCCGCGTACGGATCGGGGCCCTGCAGTGCCGCGACCACGTTGCTTGGCGTGACGAAGTTGTTGTAGGCCAGGTTGTCCTCGTAGTCCCAGCGCACGCCCAGGTTCAGGGTCAGCTTGTCGGTGACGTCCCAGTCGTCCTGCAGGTAGGCCCCGTACTGCTTGTCCTTGGTCGTGACCACCGGCGAGAGGCTGCCAAGGCCGGTTACGCCCTTGGTGAAGAAGGCCTCGTACGGAGTGGCGGCCGTACCCCCCGTGGTGACGTTGTAATAGAACTGCGGGTTGGCGTTGGCGGCGTCGGCGGCCTTCAGGGTCAGGTCGCGAAAGGTCACGCCCATCTTGATGACATGGTTGCCGTGCCATTCCAGGTCGTTGAAGGTCAGGTCGTCCTTGATCGTCGGTCCCTTCTGGCCCTTGTTCTGCGCCGCCAGCGGGGACGCCGGTCCGGTGTCGATGATGGTGGCGTTGTTGGCCGGGCCGTAGGTGTAGATGGCCGCGTTGCCGAAGTTGACCGGCGACGGATTGAAAAATGTGTACTGGTGGGCCAGGATCAGCTCGTTGAACCACATGTCGGAGCTGTGATCCCACCGGATGGAATAGCGCTTGTCGGTGACCAGCTGATCGATTGCCGCGGAGGCTGCAGTGGTGTTTCCGATGCCGCTGGTGGTGTGTTCCTTGCGCACCCGCGCGGTCAATTCGAAGCGGTCGCGATCAGTGGGCTCCCAGTCGATCTTGCCGAAGTAGAGGTTTTCCATGAACGGCAGATTGGATGGGCCGAACTGGGACCGCGCATCCGCGGGCAGGTACTGCACCGCGTCGGCGACATTGCCGTTGGGCGTGACTGCAGTCGGCGTGTTGAAGCGCTTGCCCTCGTAGGTGAAGAAGAAGTGCATCTTGTCCTTGATGATCGGACCGCCCAGGGAAAAGCCGTATTCCTTCTCCTGCGACGGAGTCTTCTTGTTCTTGAAGTTCTCGGAGGGTGTGCGCGCACGATAGTTGTCGTTGGTATAGCGACCGAAGACCTCGCCGTGGAATTTGTTGGTGCCCGACTTGGTCAGCGAAGTCACCGTCGCGCTGGTGACCTGGGCATACTCGGCCTTGTAGTTGGAGGTGATGACCTTGTATTCGCCGATCGCCAGTTGCGGGAACGGGTTGCCCTGGCTGGCGTTCTGCCCGGCCATGCCGCCGCCCATCACGTAGCTCTTCTGGCTGATGCCGTCGATATAGACGTTCACGCCATTGGAACTCTGAGCGCCGCCCTGCAGCGAAGTATTGCCGTTTGATCCCACCTTGAACTGCATGCCGGGCACGATGTCGGCGAATTCAAGAAAATTGCGCGAGATCTGCGGGATGGTCTGGATCTGGTGCTGCGAGATGGTGCCGCCGACCTGCGAGGTCTTGACCTCGGCCAGGTTCTGGGCGGTGACATGGACCGCGCCCAGGGAGGTGGCGTTGGCCGTGCTCGGGGTGGACGATGCAGCCTTGAAATTGAATGTCGAAGTCGACGCCACGGTCAGCGTCACCGTGTGTTCGGTGCCTGTGCCGGCATCGATCTGGTAGGTGCCGGGGGGCAGCCCGACCAGGGCGTAATGGCCATCCGCGTTGATCTGGGCATGTCGCGTAACACCGGTGGCGACGTTGAACGCGGTGACCGTGGCCTTGGGCGGGCCGTCGCCACGCAGGGTGGCGTTGGCGCTCTGTGCCCACGATACCGTGGGCACGGCGGCCGTCGCCATCACGGATGCGGTGATCAGGCTGGCGAGCAGGCGTTTCTTGATGCGCAGGGATGCCCTGGATATTCGCTGGCCGGATACAACACCTGGTGTGCCGGATACCGCCACAGGGCGGGTGCGCATGCTGGATTGACGTTTCATGTTGTTGTCTCCCTCACCTTGAGTCGGATCGGTCGTTGTTGAGTGGGTGGATCGCCCTACCCTTGGGGGTCCTGCGGATAGGGTTCGGTAGTGCCGTCTTGCATGGATGTGTCATTGCTCCCTGGCGACCGGCTCGGATAGCGAGCCACCACAGGACGCCCTGACCACCAGTTCGGAGGCCATCAGATCTTCCCCTTGCGTTGGCGCATCGGGGTTTTCGATCACGTGCAGCAGCCGGGTCAGGGCGCGTTCGCCCAGATCGGAGATGTGGACCCGTACCGTGGTGAGTGCCGGAGTCACGTAACGGGCCATGGGGATGTCGTCGAAGCCGGCCAGGGCGATATCCTGCGGAACGCGCATCCCGGCTTCGTGCAATGCGGACAGGCAGCCGATGGCCATCATGTCGTTGGCGGCGAACACGGCGTCGGGGCGGATGTCCAGGCGCAGCAGTTGCTGCCCTGCCTGGTGCCCGGACAGGTCGGTGAACTCGCCGGGCAGGATCTCGATCGGCGCACCCGGCAGTAGTTCGGCCATGGCCTCGCGGAAGCCCTGCAGGCGCTGCTGGGCCTCGAAGTTGCTCTCCGGGCCGGTAATGAATGTGATACGGCGGTGCCCCAATGCAGCCAGGTGCGCGACCATCACCCGGGCCCCCATGCGGTTGTCCACGTTGATCACGGTCGGCAGGGACGTGGCATTGGGGGTGTTGATCAGGATCGTGGGCAATGCCGCAGGCAGGTTGTCGGCCAGGAAGCCGGCGTCGGCGTAGGGCGACATCACCA
>NZ_JAQIBU010000132.1 GCF_027858935.1 Oleiagrimonas sp.
GTTGCGGTGCGCTCCAGGGCCAGCACGTGGCGTCGCCGCGCGCTGAAGGCACCCTCCATGTCGCTGCCTGCATGCCGCTGCAACAGTTTGCGCAGCAGGGTCATGCCTTCGCCGGTTCGTGCAGACAGCCACAGCCAGTGTTCTTCGCCAACGAGCTCCACCCGTGGTTCCTGCCCGGACACGTCGATCTTGTTGACCACGACCACCCGCACCGAGCCCTGCGCAAGACCGGCAAACAGGATTCGATCGTCCATTGCGTGCGTGGCGTCGGTGACCAGCAGGGCCAGATCGGCGTGCGCCATGTGCTCACGTGCACGGCGCACGCCTTCACGTTCCACGGGATCGTCGCTGTCACGCAGCCCGGCGGTGTCCAGCAACTCGATCGCCGTGCCGTCCAGGTCCAGGTGTTCGCGCACTACATCGCGCGTAGTGCCTGCGATTTCGGTGACAATGGCGCGTTCGGAGCCGGCCAGGGCGTTCATCAAACTCGACTTACCCACGTTGGGTCGACCGATGATGGCCACGCTCAGCCCATCATTCAGGCGCACGCCGCGACGCGCGGCCTTGAGCAAGGTATCCAGCGACTCCTGCACGTTCCGCATGTGCTCGCTGATCGCCGGATCGGCCAGAAAATCGATCTCCTCCTCGGGGAAGTCGATCGCCGCTTCGATGTGCACACGCAGGGCGACAAGCTGCTGCTGCAATGCATGCACCTGTTCGGAAAACACACCCTCCAGGGAACGCATGGCTGCACGTGCAGCGGCTAGTGAACGACTGGCCACAAGGTCGGCAACGGCTTCGGCCTGGGCCAGGTCCAATTTGCCGTTGAGAAAGGCCCGTTCGGTGAATTCACCCGGCCGCGCCAGCCGCGCCCCCAGTGTGCACACGCGCTTGAGAAGCAGATCCATCAGTACGTGGCTGCCATGGCCCTGCAGCTCAAGCACATGCTCCCCGGTATAGGAGGCCGGGGCAGGAAAATACAGCAACAGCCCATGGTCGATCTGGGTACCGTCCGCTTCGAGGAAACGGCACAGGGAGGCATGCCGCGGTGCGGGCTTGTGCCCCAGCAAGTGTTCGGCAAGCGTCGGTACGTTGGGACCGGATACCCGGACCACACCGATGCCGCCCACGCCACGTGCGGTGGCGATGGCAGCGATCGTTTCGCTGGTCTGGGGCATGCGATCCACGGGTACGATCATGGCGCAGCTCGAAAGGCCGCGCCACGAAACATCAGGTCGGCTTGGCTTTGCCGCGACGCTTGCCGTCCTCGGCATCGAATTTGCGCATCACCCACCACTGCTGGCCCACGCGGCACAGGCCGTTGACCAGGTAGTACAGCACCAGGCCAGCCGGGAAAAAGGCGAAGAACACCGGGTAGATGATCGGCATCCACTTCATGATCTTGGCCTGGGTCGCGTCCATACCCGCGCTCATCGGCATCAGCCGCTGGGTCATGAGCATCACGCCCATGTAAAGGACCGGCAACACGAAGTACGGATCGGCCGCGGAAAGATCATGGATCCAGCCGAAGAACGGTGCCTGGCGCAGTTCCACACTCTCGCGCAAAACGGTGTACAGGGCAAAGAACACCGGGATCTGGATCAGGATCGGGAAGCAGCCCGCAACCGGGTTGATCTTCTCTTTCTTGTACAGCTCCATGGTGGCCTGCTGCAGCTTCTGCTTGTCGTCACCGTAACGCTCCTTGAGGGCGTCCATGCGCGGCTTCAGCTTGCGTGTCTTGGCGGCCGACCGGTACTGCGCTGCATTGAGCTTGTACAACAACACGTTGATAAGCAGCACCACCAGGATGATGGCCAGGCCCCAGTTGCCGGTCAGGCCGTGAAACCAGGTCAGCAGCATGTGCATGGGTGCGGCCACCACGGTGAACATGCCGTAGTCGACCGACAAGTCCAGACCCGGGGCGATCCGGCCCAACTCGTTGCGCAGTTTCGGGCCGGCATAAAGGCGCGCTTTGGTGCTGGTGCTTGCACCCGGGGCAACGGTGAAGCCCGGTCCGATATCGCGGATCAGGTAGCGCGTGGGCGTGGCGCTGGACACCACGTGGGTGCTGAACTGCTGGGTCGGCTTGTCTGCCGGCAACCAGGCCGCCATGAAATAGTGCTGCTCCATGGCGACCCAACCACCCGTCACCTTGCGATTCAGGGACTGCTTGCCGTCCTTGTTGAAGTCCTCGAACTTGATCGTGTTGAACTTCTTGTCGGGGCCGTACCAGGCCGCTCCGAAGAAGCTGTAGCGCGACTGGTCCGAGTATTTGGCCAGGAAGTTGCTGTGCTTGGTGGGCGGTGGCACCACACGCTGCAACTGACGATACGGCCAGCCGGTCCAGGGTTTGCTTGATCCATTGTCGATGCGTTGTTCCAGCCCGACCACGTAGCTGCCGCGGGTGAAGGTGTACTGCTTGACCACCTTGATGCCCTGGCCATTGGTCCAGTCCAGATCCACCGCCAGGGTCTTCTGATCGGGCTCGAGCTGATAGCTGGCCTTGGCTGCGTGGAACATCGCACGCTGGTCGGGTGCATCACCGCTACGGCTGAGCAGGCCATCCTGAGCCACGAAAAAACGGCTGCGGCTGTCGTTCAACAACCGTACCGAGTGGCTGGATTTCAACTTCTTGGGATATTTCAGCAAGTCCGCGCGAATGATGCTTCCGCCGCGACTGTCGATCGTCACGCGCAGCACATCCGTGGTGACCGTAACCAGGGCCCCGTGCTTGATCACACTCGGCCTGGTCGGCGCGCTGACGGGAGCCGCTGCCGGTGTGCTGGGGGTACCCGGCGCATCCGCTGTCCCGGCGCTTTCGGCCACTGCCGGAGCAGAGGAAGCCTGGGGCACGCTGCTATCGGCCAGATCCGGGGCCTTCGCCTTGCCCTGAGTGGCTGCGGCAGCTGGCGTCGCAGTTACCGCAGGCGTGTGGTAATCCTGCTGCCACTGGTTCCACAACAGGTAACCGACGAACAGGAGCGCCAGAAGCAGGAACGAGCGCGTTTGGGGCATGACGTGAAATCCGGGTGGCGGAACGGCGCACTTGGCGCGGCTCATGAAACCTGCAATGGCAGCCTAGAAACGAGCGTGTCAGCTCGCGATTGTGCCGGGCGAGAGGGCGGGCATCAACGGTTGGACAGGCGTACGCGTTGCCAGAGCTTGTCCAGTTCAGCGCGCAGTTCGCTGCGGGAACACAGTGCAGCCTTCGCGTCAGCGATGATCAGTATGTCCACGGCTGACAGATGCGGACGTGCCTGCCGAAACGATTCGCGCACGATGCGCTTGATCCTGTTGCGGTCCACAGCGCGCTTGGAGACCTTGCGCGATACGGCTTGGCCCAGACGTGCAAAACCGACCGTGTTGCCCCTGTAGCGGACGCGAAAACATGCGCAGCCAAGGCGACCGGTCGGCTTTCGCAGTGCGGCAAAATCAGCTGCGCGTCGGAGCCGTGATTCGCACGGCAGGCCGACGGCGGACATGACCAGACCGCTTACGGAATCAGGCGTTTGCGGCCCTTGGCGCGGCGCGCATTGATGATCTTGCGACCATCAGCTGTGCGCATGCGGGCGCGAAACCCGTGGGTACGAGCGTGCTTGAGCTTGCTCGGCTGGTACGTGCGCTTCATGGCGTGCTCCAGAAAAAAGCGGGGAAAAAGACGCGGAAGTATGCGAAGCATGCGCCATGCTGTCAAGCCCAGCCGCTTAGCAATATGCCGTTGCGACACCCTTACATCCACCGCAGTGTGTCCGTTTCATGCTGCTAGACTGAGGACTTGCGATGCGCGACCTGCGCATGGATGGGCCGAGTTTGGTGGATGTTTGATGAGTGACTTATGGCGGCGCTGCCTAGAGCGCCTTGAAGGTGAGTTCAATGCCGAGGACCTCAACACCTGGCTGCTGCCGCTGCAGGCGCGTGAGGAAGAGGGTGGCCTGCGCTTGTACGCGCCCAACAACTATACCCTTGATGTTGTCCGCAGCGACTATCTCGATCACATCCGCAGCGTGCTGACCCATATCAACGGACAAGCCCTTCCGGTACACATCAGCGTCGGATCCGCCGGCGGATCCCACCCCGGCACATCGGCCGGAAACGCGCGCGGGAATGTCAGCACGGGCGCTGCCATGACCCCGTCTGCTGCGCCGACCCACAACCTCGATCCACACTACACCTTCGAGACCTTTGTCGAGGGCAAGTCCAACCAGCTGGGCAAGGCCGCCGCGATGCAAGTGGCGCAAAACCCGGGGCGCGCCTACAACCCGTTGCTGCTCTACGGGGGCACGGGTCTGGGCAAGACCCATCTGATGCATGCGGCCGGCAATCTCATGTGTTCGGAAAAACCGGGTACAAGGGTCCTGTACCTGCGATCGGAGCAATTCGTCAGCGCCATGATCGAGTCCCTTCGCGCCAAGAACATGGATGCCTTCAAACGGCGTTTCCGATCGATCGACGCGCTGCTGATCGACGATATCCAATTCTTTGCCGGCAAGGACACCACGCAAGAGGAGTTTTTCCACACCTTCAATGCGCTGTTCGAAGGCAAGCAACAGATCATCCTGACTTGTGACCGCTATCCGAAGGAAGTGGAAAAGCTCGAGCCCAGGCTCAAGTCACGCCTCGGCTGGGGCCTGTCGGTGGCCATTGAGCCTCCTGACTTCGAAACCCGCGCCGCGATCCTGTTGTCCAAGGCCCATGAAAAGGGCGTGGACGTGCCCGAGGATGTTGCGATGCTGCTGGCGCGCCGTATCCGCTCCAACGTACGCGACCTGGAGGGTGCGCTGAACACGCTGGCGGCACGCGCCAATTTCTTCGGTCGCGCGATCAACGCTGATTTTGCGCAGGAAACCCTGCGCGATCTGCTCAGCACGCATGCCCAAGCCGTCACCATTCCGAATATCCAGAAGACCGTGGCTGACTACTACCAGGTGCGCCTTTCGGATCTGCTTTCCAAGCGCCGGGTGCGCTCCCTGGCACGACCCAGGCAATTGGCCATGACCCTGACCAAGGAGTTGACCGAGCACAGTCTTCCGGAAATCGGTGAAGCCTTTGGCGGGCGCGACCATACAACGGTGATGCATGCCTGTCGTACTATTCGAGCCTTGATGGAAAAGGATGCGCGCATCAAGCAGGATTGGGAGCAGTTGATCCGTATACTTACAGGCTGAAAAGCTGTGGATAACAAGTGGATCTGGCGCGATACGCGACTTGTCCACAATTCAAACACAGGAAGCAAGACCAGAACTGCACTGGATTGATCTTCTCAAGCTATTGAAAGAAAAAGATATTTAAGGCTTCTCCAGTCATCCACAGGACCAGCCACTACAGCTTTTTTCTTTAATCAACAAACCAATAGAGATCGGGATAGGGGCATAGACATGCAATTCGGGATTCAACGTGAAGTGCTGCTCAAGCCCTTGCAGCAGGTGGTTGGAGTGGTCGAACGGCGGCAGACATTGCCGGT
>NZ_JAQIBU010000015.1 GCF_027858935.1 Oleiagrimonas sp.
GCTGGCCGAGCGCGCCCTGGTGATCGTCGACGAGGCCTACATGGAATACGCCGGCGCCGCGTCCGCGACCACGCTGCTGGACCGCTATGCCAACCTTGGCGTGCTGCGGACCCTGTCCAAGGCCTGGGCGCTGGCCGGCGCGCGTATCGGCACGCTGCTGGCGAACCCTGAAGTCATCGCGTTGCTGCGCCGGATCATGGCGCCGTATCCGTTGCCCACGCCGTGCGTGGACGCAGCGCTGCGCGCGCTGGATGAGGACAGCCGGTACCTCGCGCGCGAACGCATCGCCACCACCGTGGCCGAACGCGAACGCCTGGCGTCGCTGTTGGTGGCATTGCCCGGCGTGCAAACGGTGCATCCCTCGCGCGCCAATTTCCTCACCGTGCTGCTGGACGATGCGCCCGGGGTCTACCGCGCGCTGGTCGCACAGGGCATCGTGGTGCGCGATGTGGGACGCTATCCGGGGTTGGCCGGCTGCCTGCGCTTTTCCATCGGCACGCCGGACGAGAACGCGCAGCTGCTGGCCGCGTTGCGCAGCATCATGGAGAGCGCATGAACCGCAAGATTCTTTTTCTCGATCGCGACGGCTGCCTGATCGAGGAGCCCGCGGACGAGCAGATCGACCGCTTCGAGAAGCTGGCCCTGCTGCCGGACGTGGTCCCGGCGTTGCGCCGTTGTGTCGGCGCCGGCTACACGTTGGTGATGGTGACCAACCAGGACGGCCTGGGCAGCGATCGTTTTCCGCAGTCCGACTTTGACGGCCCGCATGCGTTGCTGTTGCGGCTGCTGGACTCGCAGGGCATCCGTTTCAGCGAGGTGCTGATCGATCGCAGCATGCCCGAGGAGGGCAGCGGCAACCGCAAGCCGGCCACCGGACTGGTGCGCCATTACCTGGCCGATGACGGCTGGAGCCGCGCGGCCTCGGCGATGGTCGGCGACCGCGAGAGCGACATGCAGTTTGCCGCCAACCTGGGCGTGCGCGGCATGCGCGTGGGCCCGCAGGGCATGGGCTGGATGGATATCGCGCACCGCCTGTGCGACGCGCCGCGGACGGCCGAGGTCAGCCGCGATACGCGCGAGACGCACATCCGAGTGAAGCTCGACCTGGACGCTGCCGCCGAGCCCGAGATCCGCACCGGCATCGGTTATTTCGACCACATGCTCGAACAGATCGGCAAGCACGGCGGTTTTTCGCTGTCGCTGGTCTGTGAGGGCGACCTGCACGTGGACGAACACCACACCGTCGAGGACAGCGCGCTGGCCCTGGGCCAGGCGCTGCGCCAGGCGCTGGGCGACAAGCGCGGTATCGGCCGCTACGGCTTCACCGTACCCATGGACGAGACCCTGGCCAGCGCTGCGCTGGATCTTTCGGGGCGGCCCTGGTTCGAGTTCGAGGGCCACTTCCCGCGCGACAAGGTGGGCGAGCTTTCGACCGAGATGGTGCCGCACTTCTTCCGCTCGCTGTGCGAGACCCTGGGCGCCAACCTGCACCTGAGCGTGCGCGGCGAGAACGCGCACCACATGGTCGAGGGCTGCTTCAAGGCGGTGGCGCGCACGCTGTGCCAGGCGGTGCGTCGCGAGGGTGATGCGCTGCCCAGCACCAAGGGATCGTTGTGATGGCGACTGCGCCGGACGTGGTCCTGATCGACGCCGGGGGCACCAATATCGGTTCGGTGCGCTACGCGCTCGAGCGACTGGGCGTGGACGCGGCGATGAGTGACGACCCGGCGCGCATTCGCGCCGCCAGCCATGTGATCCTGCCCGGCGTGGGCGCGGCCGCACCGGGCATGGCGCGTTTGCGTGCCAGCGGCCTGGATGCAGTGATCCGTGATCTGACGCAGCCGGTACTGGGCGTGTGCCTGGGCATGCAACTGCTGTTCGAGCATTCCGAGGAAGGCGATACGCCATGCCTGGGCGTGGTGCGCGGCCAGGTGCGGCACTTCCCCCGCGCTGGCGGTTTGCGCGTGCCGCACATGGGTTGGAATGCGCTGGTTGCCGAACGCGACGATCCGCTGCTGTACGGCCTGGAGTCCACCGACGCCCATGCCTATTTCGTGCACAGTTACGCCGCTCCCCTCGGGCCGGATACGCTGGCGCGCAGCGATCACGGCATGGCGTTCAGCGCGGTGGTCCGCCGCGGCAATTTTTGCGGCATGCAGTTTCATCCCGAGCGGTCGGCTGCCGTCGGCGCCCGCTTGCTCGGCAACTTCCTGGCCCTCGACCCGGCGGCGTGATGCCTCCAGGGAATCCTGCACATGAGTGAATCGTTTACCGTCATTCCCGCCATCGACCTGCGCGAAGGCCAGGTGGTGCGCCTGTACCAGGGCGACTACGACAAGCAGACAAGCTATGCCGTGGATGCGCTGGCGCTGGCGCAGCAGTACGCCGTCGCCGGCGCCCAGTGGCTGCACGTGGTCGACCTGGACGGCGCGCGCAGCGGTCGCCTGGACAACCTGGAAATCCTGCGCACGCTGGCCCAGACCAGCCTGCGCATCCAGGCCGGCGGGGGCGTGCGCAGTGCCGACGATGTCCAGCGCCTGCACCAGGCCGGCGTGGAGCGCGTGGTGGTTGGCAGCATCGCGGTACGCGATCCCGAGCGTGTTGCCGGCTGGTTGACGCGTTTTGGTCCCGAGCGCCTGACTCTGGCCCTGGATACCCGCTGGCGCGACGCTGCCTGGCGCCTGCCCAGCGCCGGCTGGACCGAGGACGAGGAATTGACCCTGGACGAACTGGCGCCGCGCTATGCCGGGGTCGGAGCGCGGCATCTGCTGTGCACCGATATCGACCGCGACGGCACCCTGTCCGGTCCCAACATGGACTTGCTGGCACATCTGCGCGAGATCGCTCCATCGCTGGCGGTGCAGGTTTCCGGCGGCGCGCGTGCGCTGGACGACGTGCGCGCGGCCCGTCAGGCCGGTGCCGCCGGCATCGTGCTGGGCCGGGCGCTGCTGGAAGGGCGTTTCAGCCTGGGCGAGGCCTTGTCATGCTGACGCGCCGCCTGATCCCGTGCCTGGACGTGCGCGATGGCCAGGTGGTCAAGGGCGTGCGCTTTCGCGACCACAAGGTCATGGGCGGCATCGTCGACCTGGCCCTGCGCTACCGCGATGCCGGCGCCGACGAACTGGTGTTCTACGACATCACCGCCAGTCCGGAAGGGCGCCGCGTGGATCGCGCCTGGGTCGAGCGCGTGGCGCGGGTGATCGACATCCCGTTCTGTGTCGCCGGCGGCATCCGCAGTGTCGATGACGCGCGCGAGGTGCTGCATGCGGGCGCCGACAAGGTGTCGGTGAACTCACCGGCGCTGGAGCGACCGGCACTGGTCGGCGAGCTGGCCGAGGCCTTCGGCGTGCAGTGCGTGGTGGTCGGGGTGGACAGCCTGCGCGACGCCGACGGCGAATGGCGCGTGCGCCAGTACACCGGTGATCCGGACAAGACCCGTGCCCTGCGCCGGCGCACCCTGGACTGGGTCGCCGAGGCGCAGCGCCTGGGCGCGGGCGAGATCGTGCTCAACTGCATGGGCACCGATGGCGTGCGCGCGGGCTACGATATCGAGCAGCTGGCCGCGGTGCGCGCGATCTGCAGCGTGCCGCTGGTGGCCTCGGGCGGCGCCGGCACGCCGGCCCATTTTGCCGAGGTGTTTGCTCAGGCCGACGTCGATGCGGCGCTGGCCGCCAGCGTGTTCCATTCCGGGGCGATCGCGATTCCCGACCTCAAGCGCAGCTTGCGCGAGGCGGGCATCGCGGTTCGCCCCTGAGCCCTGTTTTCCCCAACTTTTTTTCCGGAGCCTGACGTGACCCAAGCGCGATCTGAATTCGACCACCTGGACTGGGCGAAGGGCGACGGCATGCTGCCCGCGATCGTGCAGCACGCGCACGATGGCCGTGTGTTGATGCTGGGCTACATGGACCGCGATGCACTGGCCCGGACGCTGGAATGCGGCCAGGTCACGTTTTTCAGCCGCAGCAAGCAGAGCTTGTGGACCAAGGGCGAGTCCTCCGGCCATGTGCTCGAACTGGTCCGCATGTATGCCGATTGCGACGCCGATACGCTGCTGGTGCAGGCGCTCCCGCACGGCCCGACCTGCCATCTGGGCAGCGACAGCTGCTTTGGCGATGCCAGTGCGCCGGCGCTGGCCTTTGCCGGCCAGCTCGATACGCTGGTGGCGACACGCAAGGTTGAACGCCCGCAGGGCAGCTATACCACGCGTCTGTTCGAGGGCGGCACGCGGCGCATTGCGCAGAAGGTGGGCGAGGAGGGCGTCGAAACCGCCCTGGCCGGAGTGGCGCAGGACGACGATGCGCTGGTCGGCGAAGCGGCTGACCTGTTCTACCACCTGCTGGTGCTGCTGCATGATCGCGGCCTGGATTTTTCCGACGTGGTCAAGCGTTTGCGCGAGCGGCACGCGAATTAGGACCGATCACGGCGCTATCATCGGGGTGTTTCCGCAAGGAGTGCCTGCATGCCGACCTGGAATACGCTCGACGCCCGAGCGCCGCGCATCATTGCCCATCGAGGTGCCAGCGGGTACCTGCCCGAGCACACCCTGGCCGGTTATGCGCTGGGCGCGCGGCTCGGCGCGGACGTGATCGAACCGGATCTGGTGATGAGTCGTGACGGCGTGCTGCATGCGCGCCATGACCTGATCCTGTCGCCGACCACCGACGTGGCCTCGCATGCCGACCTGGCCGGGCGCCGAGACGTTCTCGATGGCCGCCTGGACTGGTGGGTCTGCGACTTCGATGCCGCCGAAATCGGCCAACTGCGCAGTGTGCAGCGCGAATCCCAGCGCCCGCATCGGCACGACGGCGAGTTTCCGGTGCCCACGTTCACGTCCATCCTGGCGCTGGCGCGCGAGCTGTCCGTGGAACTGGGTCGAACCGTGGGCGTGTATCCCGAGATCAAGCATCCGGTGTTCTTTCGCCAGTGTGGCCTCGATCCGGTACCAGCGCTGGTCGAGGCGTTGCTCAAGACAGGCATGCACGGTCCGGATGCGCCGGTCTGGCTGCAGTGTATCGATGCTGCGGTGCTGCGCGAGGCCTTCGAGGCCTGCGGCAACCCGAGTTACGTGCTGATGGATGCTGCGTCGAGAAGCGTGGAAGGGGCTTCGTTCCTGACATCGCTGGCACCCTGGGCTCGCGGCATTGCGCCGGACCGCGCCATGCTCTGGGACCGGCACGGCAACGACAGCGGCCTGGTCGATGCCGCGCATGCAGCGGGCCTGGAGGTGCATGCGTGGACCTTCCGCGATGACGCCGACCCGGAGCCGTTTGCCTCGCCACGCGCATTGCTGCAGGCCGCCATGACGCTGGGTGTGGATGCGCTGTTCTGCGATTTTCCGGACACAGCAGTATCCGTACGCGATGTCATGAGTGCCCCGTAGCCCGGATAAGCGCAGCGCATCCGGGGAATAGCCTCACACCGCCGTACACAAACCGAGGTCCGCTCTGCGGCCCATCCCGGATGCGACCGTAGGAAGTGCCTGTGGTGCGGCCTTTGGCCTTATCCGGGCTACGCCCACCACGTAGCCCGCGTAGCCCGGATAAGCAAAGCGCACCAAGGGCATTCCCTTCGGTCACATCCGGGGAAGCCGTACCGCGAGCCAAAGCACAGGGCCGCTCCGCGGCCCATCCCGGATGCGACCGTAGGAAGTGCCTGTGGTGCGGCCGGAGGCCTTATCCGGGCTACGACCATCCGACGTAAATTCGTAGCCGTACCGCGCGGTGCGCAATGGCTCCGACGCGTAGCCCGGATAAGCAAAGCGCATCCGGGGAATAGCCTCACACCGCCGTACACAAACCGAGGGCCGCTCCGCGTCCCATCCCGGATGCGGCCGGAGGCCTTATCCGGGCTACGCGGGTGGTGCGGTCGCCTTCATGGACGGCCGTTGCAGTGCCCATTTCATCCACGCATCCAGCTTCGGCGCCCGGCTGCGCCAGTCCAGTTGCGGGTGGCGGAAGTCGACATAGGCCAGGGCGCAGGCCACGCCGATGCTGTCGAGGTCGAACTGCTCCTGGCTGGCGTGGAAGCCATCGTTCAGCGCTGCTGCGGTGTCAACAATCCCCTGGCGGCGGCGTTCGATCATGTGCGCGCTGCGCTGTGATTCCGGACGGCGGCTCTCGATGACCAGGAACACCGCATATTCGATCACGGTTTGCGCCAGGGCCGCGACGGCCTCGGCGCGGAACCGCGCGTCCGGGTCCTGCGGCCACAGCCCCGGTTCGGGGTAGGCGCGGTCGAGCCAGTTCATGATCGTGTCGCTGTTGGTGATGGCAAGACCGTCGTCCCGCGCCAGGGTGGGGACCTGCAGCAGCGGATTGACGGCAGCCAGGGTGCCATCGTCATTCCAGGGGTCGACCAGCACCGTCTCGATGCGATCGGCCAGATGCTTCTCCTCCAGAGCCACGCGAACCTTGCGTGCAAACGGGGAGGTGAGGCTGACGTAGAGTTTCATGCAGGGGATTCCTTCAGGGCAGGATGGTGGTCAGCACAATGATCAGGATGATGCCGAACAGCGCCAGCAGCAACGCGAACAGGCTGCCCATGTAGATGCTGCGGCCGGTGCGGGTGGCGCGCTCGCGATGGTAGCCACGGGCAAAGTTCAGGTAGCGGATGCCGGCGGTCAGCGCCATCAGCGCGCCCATGGCGACCAGGATCGAGCCGCCCCAGGTGGAGAGCATGCGTGGATGCAGCGGATTGTGGCCCGGTTCGCTGGGCATCCGATGCACGATCAGGCCGAAGCGGTCGATCACGAAGCCCAGCGCCATCAGGGAAAGGGCCGTGCGGATCCAGGCCGAGAGGGTGCGTTCAGCCGCCAGATAGACCAGTTTTCGCGATAGATCCACGCTGGTTTCGTTTGGCTCGGTGGGCATGGTTGGGTTTCCTGGACGTGGGTATGTGACCGCTTGGACCATTCTTACCCTAGGCGGCATGCGCGGTTGCGGCAAGTGGCGGGGCCGGACTCGTGCTTCGAGCGTGGCTGCTTGAACGGGGCCAGATCGGCGTCACCGAAACAGGAGATGCTTGACTGGTTGCCACATTCGAACGGACTGCGATCCGCACGTGGCGCGCTCAAACACGGATCTGGTCGAAGCGGGTGACGCAGGGATGGGGCGGGTCCGCCGGGCAACCTTGCGGTCCACGACACACCAGCGTGGTCTGCATGCCGGAGGCGCGCGCGGCATCGAGCTCGGCGACCACGTCGGACAGAAACAGGATGTCCGCAGGCTGCTGGCCGATCTCGCTGGCAATGCGCACGTATGCCGCAGATTCGCGCTTGGCACCCGTGCGGGTGTCGAAGTAGCCGCTGAACAGCGGCGTCAGGTCGCCGGCCACGGTATGCCCGAACATCAGTTTCTGGGCCGGGATCGATCCGGAGGAATACACGTACAGACCGATGCCCGCATCCTTCCAGCGGCGCAGCTGGTCGGGGACCTCCGCATACACGTGTGCGCGGTAGGCGCCCGAGCTGTAGCCGTGCGCCCAGATCATGCCCTGCAGGGCTTTCAGCGGTGTCGCCTTGCGGTCCTCGTCGATCCAGCCGAGCAGGATCCCGATCAAGGCTTCCGGGTCGGCTTCGCGGCGTTGTGCCAGTGTTGCCGTGTCTTCAAGCAGCGCCTGGACCTCGGGCGATCCGGCGTGCTCGCGGACAAAGCCGGGCAGGTGCTCGCGAGCGTACGGGAACAGCACATCATGGACGAAGGTGATTGAGCTGGTGGTGCCTTCGATGTCGGTGAGGATGGCACGTACGGACATGGACAGGATCGGAAGCCGGGAACGAGGACGAGGACGAGCATAGCGGTTCGGGCAGGCCGGCGCAGTCGCTGCACCCTCGTGCCCGGAGTGGTCGCCCTCGGTCTAGTTGCCGGCGAGCGCCTGCATGCGTGGAAAGCGCTGCGCGATGTCCTCGCCGGTAAATTGCGCGACCCAGCCTTGGGTGTTGGTGAACAGGCGGATGGCGATGAAACGGGGGGACTCGCTCATGTCGAACCAGTGGCGCGTGCCGTCGGGCACGCCGATCAGGTCGCCGGCCTCGCACAGCACCTCGTACACCTTGTCGTCGATATGCAGGGTGAACTGCCCGGCGCCGGCGACGAAAAAGCGCACCTCGTCCTCGCTGTGGGTGTGCTCTTCGAGAAACTTGCGGCGCAACGCCGCCCGGTCCGGGTGGTCGGGCGTCAGGCTGATGACGTCGACCGTGGTGTAGCCGCCCTCGCGCATCAGGCGGTCGATGTCGCCGCGGTAGGCGGCGATCACCTGCTCCTGGCTGGCGCCCGGCTGAAGTTCGCTGTCGCAGGTCCAACGCTCGAAACGGACGCCGACCGTGTCCAGGGCACGGGCAATCTCGCCGTGCTGGTCGTAATGCTGTGTGGGGTTTTCGCCATCGTGCTGGTCGAAGATTCTCAAGCGGCTCATGAGCGCAGTCTCCTCAGGTCAAGCTCGCAGCCGAGCAGAAATTCCAGGGCCTCCAGGTGGCGGCGAGCCTCGTCGATGGACCGTCCCCATGTGTACAGGCCGTGGCCATCGATCAGGTAGCCATGCAGTGGCTGACCGCTGTCCAGCCAGGCGTCCACCTGGTCGACCAGCTCCGGCATGTGCTGGGTGTTGGCAAACACCGGGATATCCAGGGTGCTGTCGTGGGTGGCATAGCCGCTTACCGCTTTCTGCAACTCCCAGCCTTGCAGGCGCACGCGCTTGTCGGATGCGAAAAGGCGCGAGGCCACGCTCTGGGTGCGCGAATGGGTGTGCAGCACGGCGCCGGTTTCCGGCAGACGCCGGTAGACCTGGGTGTGCAGGGCGGTTTCCGCAGACGGGCGCTTGTGCTCTCCCACGGGCTGGTCGTGCATGTCCACCACCATGATGTCTTCGCGCCCGAGCTGGCCCTTGTCGCGTCCCGATACCGTGATCGCCACATGTCCGCTGTCCAGCCGCATCGAGAAGTTGCTGCTGGTGGCAGGTGTCCAGCCGAGTGCGGCAAAGTTGCGTGCCGCCCCTGCAATGGCGTCTGCACAAATCGCGAGGCGTTCCGGGTCGTAGCCGGCGGAGGCGTTCATCATGGTCTTTTATGGACGTCCAAACTGGGCGGATACTAGCATGCGTGCCCGCATTGCCTTGCGTTGCGGGTGCGGGGCGGCAAAATGTCGCAAAAATCCGCTTGCCCTGTGTTTTGTTCAGGCGCTAGCACAATCTCGGGTGTAGTATCCAGAAGGAAGCCGGCCGAGTTTGCCGGGAAGCGTTCTTGATGATGGAGGCAAAAAAATGACCCACAAGGACCCGAGCATTGAGTCCCGCAGAAACTTTTTGAAGATTGCCGCAGGCACGGCCGCAGTAGCCGCAGTGGCTGGCATCATGCCGCGCGTCGCGCGTGCGGCCGGCTTGCCGCACCTGTCGCCGTCCGACCCGACGGCCAAGGCCCTGGGCTATGTAGAGAACGCCAGCAAGACGAGCAATCCCAAGCACAAGGCTGGCTCCAACTGCAGCAACTGCCAGTTCTACAAGGGCAAGTCCGGCGCCGCCTGGGGACCCTGCCAACTGTTCCCTGGCAAGGAAGTCAACGCCAAGGGCTGGTGTGTATCGCACCAACCGAAGGCGTCCTGACCACACGCTACATTCTTGTTTTCGGGAAAGGCCGGCATCTGCCGGCCTTTTTCATGGCTACGCGCTGACCCGCGCAAGGAAGCACCAATCGCACGGCTATGGAGTACGGCATGGGGTTTCGCGCATGCATGCGCGTAACGATTCGCGGGTGGGAGGTTTGCAACGGTGCCATGCCAGCTGGCGCCCAACCGGGCAGGTGCTGCCCAGGCACGCCTGGCTGAGGAGCTGACCCGCCAGACGCGCCCGGACCGCATTCCGGGGCCCACTGCCAAGTGAAAAACCCTCGGACCCGAAAGCATACTCCCGAGTGAGAGTTGCAGCTAGTGATCTCGTTATGAGAACAAGGCATTGTTAAATGAAAAATATATAAAACAATGACTTGTTGATTAAACTTAATGTAGATTCAATTCGGTTTTTCCATACTCATGCGTATGGTCAGGCCTGTTCCTGCACCCCGGAGTCGCGGCGAAGCAGGCTGTGCTGGTAGCCGTACATGAAGTAGATCGCCAGTCCGATCACGGTCCATGCACCCATCAGTGCCCAGTTGAACCAGTTCATGCGGGTCAGCAGGAAGATGCAGCTGAGCACGCCGGCGGAACAGGTGAAAATCGCCCAGGGCACGCGAAACGTGCGCGGCAGGTCCGGCGAGGTGTAGCGCAGGATCAGCACGCCCGCGCAGACCGC
>NZ_JAQIBU010000031.1 GCF_027858935.1 Oleiagrimonas sp.
CACAAACGGATGATTCAACACGCCGTTTGAGCCGAAGTTGTACAGATAGTCGGAGTAGTTGCGGAAGTTGAACACGTTGAGCACGTCAAACCGACCGTAGAGTTTCACGCCGTGACCCATATCGAAATCCTTGGTCGCCTGAAAATCGACATCGCGGTAGCCGAAGATCTTGCCACCGACCAGGAACCGCCCATTGCCTGCCGGGGTGCCTGCAATTGGCGTGCAGCCGCTGCCGGTGGCATAAGTGGCGCCATAGCAGGCGATCTGGTTGCCCGGAATCGGCGTCGCCAGGGTCAGCTTGGCCGAGATGGTGATGCCCCAGGGGATGTCGAGCACACCGGTGGCGACCAGGCGGTTGCGTGCCGCCGCGTTCGAGGTGATGTACGGGTATTGATGGATGGTCGCCTCATCGAACGAGTAGTGTTCGTTGATGTCGCGGTTCTGCTTGGCCTCGGTGAAGGTGTAGGCAAACGTCGCACCCCAGCCCGACTCTTTGGTGTATGGCTTGCCGAGTGAAAGCAGCAGCTGCGTGGTGCGCGTCTGGATGCCGTTGTTGCCGATGATCAGGGGACCGAAGCCTGGTACGCCATTGCCCCATGGCTGGCTGTTGTTCTTGAAGAACGCGCCGTTCGGGTAGCGGTTGCCCAGGGTGAACGCGAAGCCGTTGTAGCTGAGGACGCGTGCAATCGTGGCGCTGGTGTTCCATTCACCAACCCGGTTGCGCATGCCGATGCTGAACTGGTCCGAATACGGTGCCTTCAGATTGTTGTTGATCGCATCGACTTCCTGGCCCGCGTTGGTGGATGTGACCAGGCTTTGCAGGTTGCCCACGCCATGCAGGTATTTCGGATCCCAGGCGAAGCAGGGCGTGCCATTCTGGTAACACTGGCTGGTGGCGGGGTCCTGGAAGTAGACGGTGGACTCCGGCAACGCGGCCTTGGTCTGCTCCAGCTGCAGGTAGTCATATAAGTCACGGTCGTAGGCACGGCCGGCACCACCGAAGATCACATGATCCTGGTCACCGTTGAGGTCGTACGAGAAGCCAAGCCGTGGCTGGATCTCGTTCTTCTGCGCCTTGCGGTTGTGGCCGTTGCTGATGTAGTCGCTGACGTTGACACCGCCAAGCGCGAGTGCCTGGGCATAGGTCTGTCCGGCCGGCGCACTCGGGTCCGGGTTGGGGCCGTACAGTGCCGCGACGACATTGGCGGGTGTGACGTAGTTGAGGTAGGACGGATTTTTCTCGTAATCCCAACGTACGCCCAGATTCAGGGTGAGCTTGTCGTTGACGGCCCAGTCATCCTGCACGTACATGCCCAGTTGCTTGTCCGACGTCTTTGCCACCGGACTCAGGCCGGGCACCGGGTTGGGGAAGAAAGCCTTGTACGGCGTTGCATGCGTGCCGGCGGGATTGACGTTGTAATAGAACTGCGCGTTGCTGCTGCCGGCATCCTGGGCATTGAGATCCACCGCCTTGTACTTCACGCCCATCTTGATGACATGGTCACCATGCCACTCGAAGTCATTGAAGGTGAGATCGTCCTGGATCGCCGGACCGCGTTGCCCCTTTCGCTGGGTTGCAAGCGCATTGGCAGCGCCGGTCAGCAGAATTGTCTGGTTGTTATTTGGATCCCATGTGTAAGCCTGTCCGTTGCCGCTGCCGAGCGATGTCGGGTTGTTGTAGGCCTTTTCGTGGGTGAACAACAGCTCGTTGAAGTAGCTGTAACCGCTGTGCTGCCAGCGCAAGGCCATGCGGGTGTCGTTGTTGATGGTGTTGATACCGGCCGAGGCAGCCGTGGCACCGCCGATGTTGTCGTACTGGTTCTCCTTGCGCACCTGCGCACTCAGCTCAAAGCGGTCCTTGTCGGTCGGCTCCCAGTCGATCTTGCCAAAGTACAGGTTTTCCGTGAACGGCAGGTTCGATGGGCCGATCTGTGTCGCTGCTGATGGCGGCAGGAAGGCCGCGGTATTTGTCACTCCCGGCACCACGGTGACTGGCGTGTTGAAGCGCTTCGCCTCGTAGGTGAAGAAGAAGTGCATCTTGTCCTTGATGATCGGACCGCCCAGCGCGAAGCCGTAGCCCTTCTCCTGTGACTTGGTTTTCCTGCCCGCCGCAGCTTCGGCTGGCGTAGCGGCGCGCATGTTGTCGTTGGTGTAGTCGCCGAAGACCTGACCATGAAATTCGTTGGTACCGGACTTCGTGTCTGCCACCACGGCGGCACTGGAGATCTGCCCGTACTCGGCCTTGTAGTTCGAGGTGATCACCTTGTACTGGCCAATCGCCAGCTGCGGAAACGGATTGCCCTGGCTGGAGAACTGGCCGCTGATACCGCCTTGCTTGACGTAGCTTTTCTGGCCCACACCGTCGATGTAAACGTTTACAGAACTATCGTTCTGAGCGCCGCCCCGCAAGGAGGTGTGACCGCGGGAATCGACGCTGAAAACCATGCCCGGCACGGTGTCGGCAAACTCCAGAAAATTGCGCGATACCTGCGGAATGGTGTTGATCTGGTG
>NZ_JAQIBU010000063.1 GCF_027858935.1 Oleiagrimonas sp.
AAGGTTCATCGCGGAATGCCGGGGAAGGCGGCACGGATTTTCAGGAAGAAATATTCCTGATCTCGGTAGCCGTAAGCTCGGCGCTTGATGACTTTGATGGTGTTGTTGATGCCTTCAACGATGCTGGTGTTGAGCGGGTGCCGGCATCGGGAAAGGATGCCGTGCAGATAGGCCTTGAGCCGTTGCGCGAATAGCGCCAGCGCGGCAATGCCGCTGCTTTGGGCCTGCTCGAGCCAGTGCTCCCACGCTTGCTTGGCCCAGTCTGGCCGGCGGTAAAACCACAGCCGTTTCAGCTCGTCGCGCATGAGATAAGCGGTGAGCAGCGGTTGATTGGCCCGCAGCAACTCCTTGAGCTGCACAGCCTGAGAAGGTGCCAGGTTGCCCGGGTTGCGCAGCAGCAGCCAACGGCTGGACTTGATCACGCGACGCGTAGGTTGGTCATGGCGGAGCTTGTTCGCCTGGTCGACGCGGACACGGTCGATGACTTCGCGCCCGTACTTGGCCACGACGTGAAACAGGTCGAAGACCACCTCGGCGTTGGGGCAGTGGGCCTTGATCTCCAGTTCGTAGGCCGTCGTCATGTCCATCGCCACCGCCTGGATCTGCTCGGCCACGCCTGCGGGTAGCTGTTCAAAGAAGGCCCGGGCCGTCTCCCGTGATCGGCCCTGACCGACCCAGAGCACCTGGCGGCTGATCGGATCCACCACGACGGTGGCATACCGGTGGCCCTTATGCAGTGCGAACTCATCCATCGCCAGATAGCGAATCTGGCTCCAGTCGGGCTCCCGTACGCTGCTCTGCAGTGCCGCCTTGTCCAGTGCCTTGACCGTGTGCCAGCCCAGCTGGAAGAAACGGGCCACCGCCAGGATGTTGCTGGAAAGAAGCAACTGGCTTACCGCCTCGGCCAGTCGGTCAGTCACCCGCTGATAGCGGCCCAACCAGCTCAGCTTCTCCAGACGCGGGCCGCCGCAGCGCTCGCACCACACCCGTCGCCGGGGCACCACCAGCACGACCCGTAGCGCAAACAACGGCAGGTCGCGAACCCGGCGAATGGTCGTCTCGTGCACCTGCCGACACCGGCTGCCGCAATGCTCGCAATGCATCGTCTTGGCGGACGGCTTCAGATGAATCATCACCGTGCGGCTGTCGCCCTCCGGCCACATGATCCGCTCCACGCGGTAGCCCTTCCAGCCACCCAGCGCCTCAATCGTCTTCCGATCCAGCATGGAACACCCCTTATACCCCTCTTGAGAGGTCTAAGGTATCGACGCAAGGGAAGAAGCTCCACGGAAACCCGCGAAGAACCTAAAAAAAGGGGGGCGGAGGCAACTGGATTTGGTTGATTTCTGCCGTCCCCTTTGAGGTCGATGGGGTTGAAATGACACGCCCCTTTTTTGATTTTTGTTGCTCGCGTTTCCGACTATCCGTCCGACGCCTCCAGCTTGCCGGGCTTGGGCTCGGAGCTGGATGCGCTGGGGATGAGGTTTAAATCCTTCAGTTTCTTTTCGAGGGTGTTGATGCGTTCGTGGTTCTTGAGGCTGAAGAACAGCGCCGATCTCCCGAAAGTCAAGCCGATGATGCCGAAGGTATCCATGTGTCTGCTCCGTGGTGGGGCGGGCGGTTGTTTGATGTCCCGATGGCGTGTTATGGGTGGCGGTGATTCATGTGTCTCGACATGCGGACAAAGAGTGCGAAGGTCATTGAATCTGGAGAACTCCCTTCGTGCCTATGGGCAGGGCTAGGCGCACGCCTGGCGCAACGGAATCGCGGTACGCAGCGTGATGCTGATGGAGACGGCCATGGCAGTCTGGAAATACAGGCTCATGACGATGGCGTCGAAGTTCTGCAGACCGAGGACCGCATTCATCGCGTGCAGAAGCATGTAGGTGCTGAAGGCGATGCTGATCACCGCCAGGACGGTCAGTTGCGCGCCGATGCTGCGGTTGCGGGCTTCCGGGTTGGGCTGCGGAGTGAGGCTGCGTCCGCGCAGTTTCCACCAGCCGAGCAGGGCCAGCAGGCCGTTGGTCACCAACACGGTCAGGTTCCTGGCCAGGGTGCCGTGACCGAGGTCGAAGTCGTGCAGGTACAGGTCGCCGAGCACGGCGAGCGCCAGCATGACCATGGCCAGCGCCAGCAGCCACCGAGGCATGAAGTCGAACAGGCGGCGCGGCTGCAGGCTGGCACTGCGCCGTTTCTCCGGGCGCAGCTCGCGCAGACGGCGGAACAGGCTCAGGCAGAACAGGTCCATGAGCAGCATCGGCAGGAACTGCACACCGCCGAAGAACGCCGGCCAGGACTCCGGGATCGGCGAATCGGTTGCGTGCACCCGGTAAACGATGACCAGCAGTACGAGACCCATCAGCGAAAGCAGCCGGTTGAACCACGCGAATAGGACCAGGCCGGTGCGGTAGGCGGACAACGGACGCGGGTGCAGCTGTGGATCGGTCAAAGCCGGGAAGTCATCCAGGACCCGGAGCAAGCGGCGCCTGACCAGGTACGGGACGATCGCCGAGATCAGCAGGACCTGGGCAAGAAATACGATGTAGAAGAGGATATTCATGCACTCTTGACTCCGTTGTGTCGCATGTTCATGACTTCGTTGAAGGCGATGCGGATCTCCGAGTCGGTGGCTCCGGCTTCACGCAGGGCATGAATGGTTTTTTGCAGGGCGTCGCGCACCTGAGCGGGCAGGTCGAACGTGCTGTTGGAGCGTGCATCGGGATGCACGAAAGTACCCCGGTAGCCGCGGGTCTGGATCACGGCGTCGCGCTCGAGCAGGCGGTAGGCCTTGGCGACGGTCTTGTTGTTGAGGTCCAGGTCCCCAGCCAGCTGGCGGATCGAAGGCAGGGCATCGCCGGCGCGCAGCTTGCCTCCCTGTACCGCAGCCTTGATCTGCGAGATCAACTGCGCAAACAGCGGTTCGGGATCGTCGATGTTGATGCTGATGTCCACGTTTGGTGATCCATATGTACCATATGTACCATATGTGCGAATGGTACATATGGATCATGGCGTGCACAAGTGCAGTTTCAAAAGAATGCCAAGGGCCCTATTTCCGGGAAACCAACAGTTGAGGAGGATGCTGAGGTGGCGCGTGGAAGAGGGCGGAGGGACTTCAAACGGGAGCACTGCTTCGGACACCGTTGATCCCCCGGCAGGTGCTCGGAGATGAGGCACTGGGCTTCGCTGCTCCAAGGTCGCGCTGTTGCTGCAGGTCAGCGCTTGTTCCCTTGTATTTTTCGTGGTCGAGAAGAATGCAAGCCGGCTGTTGCCGCGCTGCACGACGCGTTGCGCTATGCCAAGCAGAACGATTCTGGGTCGGCGGTCCAGGCACGCAGCATGTCTGGGGTATGATCGGGAGGCGATCGCCGCACCCTTACACGCGAGTCCGTTGCGGACACCACAGGTGCGTCGGTGAAAGTGAACCGGGCCCTGCTCACAATTGTCCATTGCACCAGGCATGGGTCGGTGAACCGGATCCCGTTCGCAATCAACTTAAGGATTACCCGGAGAATTTGCATGGGCACAGCACGCTCTGTTCCTTCAACGTGGGTGCTCAGCATCCCTGTGGCCACTTTCGGCATGGTGGCCGGTTTCATCATTGTGACGCTGCCGCAGATCCTTGCCGCGCAGCACGTGCCCGGGGGCCAGATCGCGGTCGCGGTAGCCGTGATCACCTCGCCTGGTTTCTGGGTATTCCTGATTGCACCAATCCTCGATGTTCGCTTCCGGCGCCGCAACTATGCGTTGGTCTTCGGCCTGATCGCCGTGACCGCCACGGCGATCACGGTGTTCTACCACCCTGCGAAACTGGAAATCGAGGCCGTCATGGTGTTGGGTTATCTGTCCATCGCCCTGTACGGGGCGGCTGTCGGAGGATGGACAGGGGCCCTGATTGAAAAGGATCAGAACAGCCGGCTGGGTGCATGGAACACCATCTTCAACATTTGCAGCGGTGGTCTCGGCGTGCTGATTTCCGGCTTCGTCACGCAGCATTTGTCCCATGGACGGGGCGCCATACTGATCTTCCTGATCTTCCTGGCCCCCATGGCGTCGTTTTTCTTCATTCCTGCCCCAGAGGCAGACGACACCCTGGCCAGCGAGAGCTTCCGTCGGTTCGGCCACGACCTTGCCGTGCTCTTCGAACGGCGCGAAGTCCTCGTGGCTCTGGCCATGTTCATCCTGCCATCCGCATCGTTTGCGCTGACCAATACGCTGGGTGGCTGGGGCGGTAATTTCCACGCCAGTCCCGCCACGGTCAGCCTGTTCGGGGGGATGGGCAGCATCCTGGCCGGTATCGTCGGCAGTTTTCTGATCCCGCCCATCGCCAGGAAATTCAAGCTGCGGCCGATGTATCTTGCCATTGGCATCATCGGTGCCTGTTTCACGCTCAGCATGTTGCTGCTGCCGCGCACGCCGGTGGTCTATGGACTGATCTTCCTTGGCGAAAACATTTTCCAGGCGGCGTCCTTCGCCACGGCTTTCGCGATCGTTTTCGACGTGATCGGCAAAGGCAACCCGCTGGCGGCCACCAT